>CABYSN010000013.1 GCA_902521645.1 Planctomycetota bacterium | reverse complement strand
AATTCGGGAACCGTCCCCTCTGGGTGGAAGGGGCAGTAGTAGAAATGAAGAGGGCTGCCTTCGCCCACGAGTTCCTGCAGGCGTTCGTGGACCATCTTCACGTCCTCTTCGCCGTAGCGGCCCCGCGCGACGCCACCCTGATTGGTCACCACCACCAGCTTGAATCCCATCGAACGCAGGGTCTCGAGGCCCGTTGCGACGCCTTCAAGGAGGACAACTTTCGCGGGATCGCCGAGATCTCCGTCGTTTGAAATGAGGGTGTCGTCACGATCAAGGAAGATTGCTGTAGTCATCGTCCCGCAGAGAATACCCTCGTTCCCATCCCAAGGGCTTTTCGTTGCTACGATCCCACGTTCGGGACCGTTCATTCCGGAGTTTGGAGCATCACAATGACCATCACCATCTCGCCATCCTCCCGCGGCTTCAATGCCCCCACATCACCGATTCGCGCGCTTGAGGCCGCTTCGCGTGCCGCAGTCGAGGCTGGCAAGACCGTTCATTTCATGAACATCGGGCAACCCGACATCGCCACGCCTCGCGGCATGATCGATGCCTATCGGAATTATGACGAACAGGTCCTCGCCTATTCGCCGAGCGACGGGTTTCCCGCCTATCGCGAGGCACTCGCCTCCGATAACGTGGGTAGCACATAGCCACCGTGGAGCCCGGTTGGGTCGGTCTCCATCATTAGAGAGGTCTTCAAGAAAATGGTCACGCAGCACTACGAGAACATGAAAAGAGTCCTGGCCGAATGCGAAGCAGATGTCCTTAAGGCCGCTGGCGGCAACAAGGCAGCTGGCACTCGGGTCCGCAAGGCGATGCAGGATGTGAAGAACATTGCACAGGAACTCAGAAAGTCGATTCTGGACGCTCAGAAGAGCGACTGATTCCGACGTTCTGACCACAGAGACATTGATTCAAGCGAAGCCGCTCTCTCGAGTGGCTTCGCTTTATTTTGATTCAGGGCGACACGAAAGAGAATTCTCGTCAGGGTCGAACAAGAAGATGGATGCAATGCTGACGCCTCCAAGCATTCTGTCCTATCCTTAACGGCATGACCAAAACCACCCCGCCCATGCCCTCTGACCGGTTTCTACTCGACCTCTCGAAGATCGACATGACTCAAGTCGCGGGAGATGTCGAAAAGATCGAATCCATCAATCCCCACCGGGGAGACATGCGTCATCTCGACAAGGTCATCTGGTGCAACGACGATCGAACCGAAGGCGTGGGCGTCAAGTACATCCGGGATGATGAATTCTGGGTGGCAGGTCACATCCCCGGACGGCCGATCTTTCCAGGCGTGCTTCAGATCGAAGCAGGCGCCCAACTTTCGAGTTTCATTCTGAGACATCGGTTTCCCGATGGCTTTCTTGGGTTCACTCGAGTGACCGACTGCTCCTTCCGTGGACAGGTGGTTCCTGGAGACACTCTGGTTCTTCTGACACGTGAGGTGAAGGCGAACCGAAGACGCTTCATCACGGACATACAGGGCCTGGTCGATGACAAGCTCGTCTTCGAAGCTCAGATCTCCGGCATGGTCTTCTGAACCTGGATCCAAAGATGGCACTTCCACCACTTGCATTCGAGCCTCTTCTCAAGCGTCGAGCGTGGGGTGGCCGCCTGCTGGCGTCCTATGGAAAGAAACTCCCCCTCGATCTTCCGATCGGCGAGTCATGGGAGATCGCTGACCTTCCGGAATCAATTCCAAATGGATCTTCCAGAGTGGAGGAAGGACCGTTCAAGGGCCGACGCCTGAGTGAACTGCTCGAGACGCACCGGGAGGACCTTCTTGGCCATGCGGCGCCAGGCCCGGATGGCAGTTTTCCGCTCCTGATCAAACTTCTCGATGCTCGCGAGAACCTCTCGGTACAGCTGCATCCATCAGCCGAATACGCCGCAGCACATCCGGATGCGGCACTGAAGACGGAAGCCTGGATCGTGCTGGCAGCCGAGCCAGGAGCCAGGGTCTACGTCGGCCTGAAGGATACCGTCGACGCCGACGGATTCCGGAAAGCCATCGAGACCGGTTCGTTTCTCGACATCCTCGAGACCAGCGATGTCTCGCGAGGAGACGCCATCTTTCTCGAAAGCGGGCTCTGCCACGCCTTGGGCGAAGGGATCCTGGTCGCGGAAGTGCAGACGCCTTCGGACACGACCTTTCGAACATGGGACTGGAATCGGGACGATCCGGAGAGACCGCTCCACATCGAACCTGCCTGTGCTTCGGTGAGACTCGGAGACCATCAGAAGACGAGCTGGCCCAAAATCACCAGAAGCTCGGAAGCACGCACCGTCACCACCGACTCGGTGCGAACGAAGCGCCTGATTCGATGCGACTTCTTTGAAATCGATCAACTGGACCTGCCGGAGGATGTCGATGATGGAACATCACTGTCGCTCGACCAACCCTCGGGAGGGATCCCTCTGGTGATCATGTGCACGGGCGGTTCGGGCGTGCTCGAAGCGGGGAGCGACTCTCTCGAACTCTTCCCGGGAAGAAGCGTATTGATACCGGCATCGTGCGAAGTTTCGAAGATTCGCTTCAACGTCCGTGATAATGAAAAACCATCGCTGCTGCGCGTGAGACCTGCCGATGTGCTCGATAACACGCTTGCCTGAAAAAAGATGTGAACCGATATTCGTGCCGAATCAATGAGCTGCCGAAGGTATAGTCCTACAAGACCATGAACATCAACGGACCCAACTCAGCGATCAACCTGTATGCCGGCATGCGTCCCATCAGACCTGCCTCGACGACATCGCTCCAGCCCGAGGGCGTGACCCCGCCAGTCGAATCATCCCAGGAGGCGCAGGCATCCGCTCGGAACGTGAAGCTCCAGGAACTTGTCGCCGGCAGCGTTCGAAGCGGGATCAACCGGGGCGTCGGCTTCGATGCCCCCACCCCGGCGGACAGAGTCGATGCCATGCAGCTCTACAGCAGTGATGCCGAGCGAGTCGAGGCCGCAACCGGGGTCGCCAGAGGCCAGATTCTGGACACCACGGGCTGATCCTGACCCTCCCCGCCGGGGTGCCCCCTGAAAGTGTCCGAGGAAGCAAAAATCAGACGCTTGTATCTATGGCGCGAAACCGGGCGTCCCACTATCCTTGTCGCTTCGAGCGGTCCCGCTTCGGGCCCGCCTTCATGACAGACGAATCAGGACGGAAAGACGCACACATGGCTAGTACCGGAACCGTCGCCCAGGTCATCGGATCGACCTTCGATGTCCAGTTCCCCGAGTCGGGTCTCCCCGAGATCTACAACGCGGTCGAAGTCACCTTCGGCAGCGACGAACAGAAAAGCATTCTCGTCGGAGAAGTCGCCAAGCATCTTGGTGGCGGACTCGTTCGCTGCGTGGCGCTTGCGTCCACCGACGGCGTGCGACGTGGCGATCACTGCGTCGACACCGGCGACAGTGTGACCGTCCCCGTCGGCGAAGAGGTCCTCGGACGCGTGTTCAACCTTCTCGGTCAACCCGTGGATGAAAAAGGCCCGGTCAACACCGACAAGCGGAATCCGATCCATCGCGATCCACCGGAATACATCGACCTCAACCCCAAGACCGAAATCCTCGAAACCGGCATCAAGGTCGTCGACCTGATGTGCCCGTTCGTTCGTGGTGGCAAGATCGGCCTCTTCGGCGGCGCGGGTGTCGGCAAGACCGTCATCATCCAGGAGATGATCGCCCGAGTCGCTCGAAACTTCGGCGGATACTCCGTCTTCTGCGGTGTCGGTGAACGAACCCGCGAAGGCAACGACCTCTGGGGTGAGATGGCGGAAGCCGAATACACCGACAAGGAAGGCAACAAGGGCCACGTCCTCGACAAGGTGGCCATGGTCTTCGGTCAGATGAACGAACCTCCGGGCGCACGTCTGAGAGTGGGCCTCTCAGGCCTCACCATGGCGGAGGAATTCCGTGATGCATCGGGCAAGGAAACCCTGATCTTCGTCGACAACGTCTTCCGCTTCACCCAGGCAGGCTCCGAAGTGTCCGCGCTTCTCGGCCGAATGCCGAGTGCCGTGGGTTACCAGCCCAACCTCGCCACCGAGATGGGTGCGATGCAGGAACGCATCACATCCACCAACAAGGGTGCGATCACCTCGGTGCAGGCGATCTATGTGCCGGCGGATGACCTGACCGACCCCGCTCCCGCGACCACCTTCGCCCACCTCGACGCGTTCGTCGTGCTGGAACGAAGCATCGCCGAGAAGGGCATCTACCCCGCGGTGGACCCCCTGGGATCGACCTCACGAATCCTCGACCCGCAGGTCATCGGCGATCACCACTACCAGGTGGCACGACAGACCCAGACGATCCTGCAGCGGTACAAGGACCTTCAGGACATCATCGCGATCCTCGGCGTCGACGAGCTTCCCGAAGAGGACAAGCTCATGGTGTCGAGAGCTCGAAAGATCGAGCGATTCCTTTCTCAGCCGTTCTACGTGGGCGAAGTGTTCACCGGCATCGCCGGCATCACCACCCCGCTTGCGGACACCATCGATTCGTTCGAACGAATCTGCAACGGAGAAGGCGACGATCTCCCTGAAAACGCGTTCATGTACGTGGGAACGCTCGATGACGCTCGCGCCAAGGCCGAAAAGATGGCCGCCGAAGTCTGATTCGAAAGACACGACCAAGAAAGTCCGTCGAAGCCCATCGCTTCGACGGACTTTTTTCATGTCGACACTTCGCAAGACGGCAGGGTCAGCGACTTCGCGATGGGATCATGTCGGGAAACTCGACGGGACGGGGGCCGGAACGCCTCGTCATCGGAGCCTGAAGCTTGATGACCACGCCGTCTTCATCGAAGAAGACGGCCCAGACCTCGTCACTGGGAAGATCCGAAAACACCATCCCCGTGGCCAACGTGCTTGGAGTGTCACCGTACTGCCAGCGTTCGAAACGGACGAGCACGCCATCGGTTCCGATCTGACGATCGTAGGTCGAGGATGGCTCGCCGAGAATCTCACGCACCTGGCTCTGATCCATCCCGGGCTGGACCCGTTCGAAACCGGGGGTGTCGAGAGTCCGACAACCGGAGAGCGGATTGAGCAGCAGCAGGATGCCGGAAAGAAGCCATGACGCTGGGGAAAGGTGGTTCATGGTCACAGGATACCGCAGTCCATAGAAAACGAGGGCGCCCATTGAAGGGCGCCCCCGGGTGGAAGCAATGAAGAGGACATGAGTGATCATTCCCAGGCTGCGAGGAGTCGTGCGAGATCCGCACCATCGACCTCGCCGTTTCCATCGAAGTCGCCGGCACCGCTCTGCCCCCATGAAGCGAGAAGCTGTGCAAGATCGGCTCCGTTGACGCTGCCGTCGCCGTTCAGATCCTCGGGAGTCGAGGCGCCGGTGTCGACCGCGATCGAACTGACGTGATCGATTCCGTTTCGATCATCGACCCAGGCACGAAGGGTCAATTCTTCGTGATCACCCAGATCGAGACCGGCAGGGATTTCGAACGCACCGTCGGGGCCACTCATGCCTGAGAAGATCGGTCCTTGAGGACCACTCAACGTGACGATCGCATCGGGAACGGCATGCCCCAGATCATCGAACACCGCGAGCTCCAGAGGAAGTCCCGGGTTGAGAACCTCAAGATCGGGGAAGAAGATCTGGATTCGGAAGGGAGCCCGGTTGAAGACGCGCATCTCGGGATCTCCAAAGACCGAATAGACCTGCTGGTTCCAGCGCGAAGAGTGATCAGCGTGCGTCATCGCCGCGGAATTGAGGGATGACATCGTGGTGGCCGCGATCGAGTTGAGTGAATCGGACTGCAGCCAGATCCAGGCGTACTCCGCGAAGGTGTTGTTCGCCCAGCGATAGGAGGGATGCATGGCACCCACGCTGGCACTCGCTCCAGCCTGGTAGTACATCCACTCACGACCGATCGCGTCCGCGTCGAGCTGAATGGCATGGTTGCTGCAGGCCACGTTGAAGACGACGGGATTGTGCTTGGTGTCGGTGAGCGTATCGAGGTCGTTGTCGTTGAGGCTGTGACCGTCGAAATCCCAGGGAGACCATGCACTGGTCGAACCATGGCCTCGGAACATCACCAGACCGACATTCTTGACGTCGATGTCGGAAATGACATGCTCGTCCTTGCCGTCAGCGGTGTCACCGCCACGATCGATGAAGTTACGGTGCCGATCGTAGAGATGCGTCTGTGCCATGATGGTGTCGATGCAGTCGAGGTAGGCGTTGGCCTCGCCGGGATGGGCGGCGAGAGTCGCGGTCTCGTAGAAATCGATGTCGAAGAAGGCATCCGTCTGATAGGCGACGGACTTGTCCACCATGATCTTGCACTCGGAGGCCGACTCGGCGGGGAAACGCCCGATCCAGAGACTCGGCGAGTTGTCCGAGTGGATGAAGGCGTAACGCATGTCCGAGCTGCCCCATCCCATCAGTGCATCGAACATCGAGGTCTGCCGGTGCGGTACACGCGAGGTGTCTCCGACAAGCAGCACGTACTTCTCCTCGAGCACAGGCGCGCCGAAGTACCAATCCTTGATCTCATCGAAGAAATCATCGGAATCGACGCTGTTGATCGATTCGATCGTGATGAGGTCGACGCTGTATCCACGCTGCTCCTTCAGGTCGATGAGAGGTTCGAGCTGATCGATCCATTCCTCGGGGTGAATGATCAGATATCGCCCCTTCCACTGTCGGACCGGGCCCAGGATGAAACCCTTGTCCCGCAGCCAGTCGAAATTCTCGAGGAAGCGGGAAGCCGCTTGGGACCAGCTGCGCGAAAGCTCGAAAGGCTGTGTCGTCTCGCTTCTGAAGACGAGGTCGAACTCGATCTCACGGGCGACATTGAGCTGATTCTTGCTCGGATTGTATTTGAACATCTGCAGGTTGGTCCTGGCATAGGGCAGCGTTCCGAACATGTGATCGGGGCCGGCGGAGGCGGACCCGGGACCCTGAGGCCATGCATCAGGGTAGTTGCGGTAGAAATTCTCATCGATCTTGAACGAGGCGGACTGCCCCTCCCCCCCGACAGGTTCGAGATCCGGACCCTGGAATGGAAGGATCGGAGCGTTGTCGAAGGTCGCGTAGAGGCGCAGATCCGGCGCATCGATCTCCACCTGCGAGGTCATTCCGGGAAGACCCAGTGCGGTACGAATCATCGGAAGCTGCGGTAGACCGATCTCATCCGTGACACCCATGCCGGGGACACGAACCTCTAGAAACGAGAAATCAATCTCGGAGTCGATGTTGCGATGTGGTTCGACCCAGAAACCGTGGACGCGGGCAAGCACCTTGTAGCGCTGTTCGTCGCCCTGTGAATCGTATTCAATGGAGTAGGTCGGCATCGTTCCGACGTTCTCGCGACCATGGTCATCCAGAGGAATCCAGGTCGGCGAGTCCGAAAGTGAGGATGGGGTCGGGAAATAAGGATCGCCCGGAACCCAGTCATCCCCTCCCTGAAGGAATGGCGTGGCCGCGAGCATGAGGCAGGTGAATGAGAAAGACATGGAGGTTCTCCTAAAAACGGGTGAATCATGCCGAGCTTGGTACCGGCAAGAGGGGATGTGACGGAAGACTTCCGCAGTCAGGGCCCGTTTCTCTCAGCCAAAAGAAAAAAGAAGCCCCCCACCCCCCCGAGAAAGCTCCTGAATCCCGCTCAGGGGCGACTATCATTGGGTCATGAGCACCACAATGACGACGAGCGGCACTCGAAGCACCATCACCCGACTGATCGAGGAACATGGCGAATCCCATCGCGAACGCATCGAAAACGGCGTCGAACGATGTGCTTCGATCTGGTCGGAGGTCGATGGCAACGAGACGGAATTCGACCAGTTCTGCGTCGATCACTTCATCGCCGACCCCGCGGACGTGGCGCGGCTGGTCGAACGCCTCGAGACATCGATCGCACAGGTACGAGGCCATCTCTATGAGATGCGCCGGACCCTCAGGCGGTGGGCCGATCTCCGAGGTGACGAGATGGAGAACATAGACGAACTTCTGGCGACCTTCGATCCGGCACCCGACCTGTCGGAGCAGGTCTACGTCCAGAAACTCGCACATCTCGCGCTGCTCAATCTGGATCGACCATCTCTTTCCGAGATGCTGGAGGATGGCGATCAATGGACCACCGACGACTGGGCGAGGACACGGATTTCCCGACACTTCGGCGCACGGGTTCCGAAGGATGTCGCGGACATGGCACGTGAGCTTGGATTCAAGGCGTCCCACTGGGTCTCCAACTTCCATGTTCCGGTCGGGACGATGGTCGACGCGACCGGGAAGCGCTGGTTCGAATCAGACCGGAAGCTGGTCGCCCACTGGCTGATCCGTGAGGAACTCAAGGGCGGCTACAACGAACCCGACGGCGTCCACAAGCAGCGAGCACTTGCATGGGTACTCGGAAGACACATCGACGGATCGATCCCCCGGTCGGTGATGGACGGGAGCAACGAACTCGACTGGGATCCGGGCATGAACACCCTTGGAGGCGAGAAGGCGGAAGATCTCGTCGGACTTGAAAGATACGACCATTGGATGATGCAGGTCGAAGTCGCGAAGGCTCTGGATCCACATCACCCGGAGCACCCCACGGCGATCGCCAGAAAGTGCGAGCTGCACCGCGAGATACCGGAGAAAGACGTCGAGAAGATGCTGGTCGACCTGCTTTCGTCGGAGGTACGCAAGGATCTCTCCAGGATGATGGAGAAACGGCTCGATCGCGAGCTCGAAGCCCATGACGTCTACTTCGACGATCTCTTCGAGTCGCGAAAGGCGGCTGAAATGGATGCCGCGGTGAAGGCGCACTTCGAAGACGAGAAGGATTTCGAACGAAAACTTCCCGAGGTCCTGCGAGGACTCGGATTCGAGGACGAACTGGCTGAATTCCTTGGAACCAGAATTCGAGTCGAGATCGGCAAGGGTGCGGGGCATGCGATGCGACCGATGCTGCACCAGTACGACGCCTGGCTTCGCACCAGCAGGCTGAAGAACGAGCTGGGCTGGGACGGATTCGACACGGCGATGCATGAACTCGGGCACAATCTCGAACAACTCTGCTCCTGCTACTTCGCGCCGAGACCGATTCTGGAGGGTGTGCCGAACACCGCCTGCACGGAGGCCTTCGCCTTCCTGTACCAGTCACTGGCGAAGCGTGTCCTCGGAATCGAAGATGCCGCAGCCGCCCAACGTGCCTTCCACGAAACGACGCTCAGCACCATGCTCATGGCCTGCCAGATCGCGGGTCCCTCACTGATGGAACTGCGCACCTGGCGCTGGATCTACGAGAATCCGGATGCGGATGCGGCCGCGCTCAGAGAGACGGTCCTCAGGATCTCGGACGATGTCTGGTCGGAATTCTTCGCCGACCACTTCGGCCAGGACCCATACCGAATACTCGGGGCCTACCAGCACATGGTCGCACACCCGCTCTATCTTCCGGACTACGCCATCGGCCAGATGATCAGCCACCAGGTGAGAGCTCACGTCAGAAACAAGGACATCGCGGCCGAGACCCGACGAATCTGTTCGATCGGGCGCCTGACTCCTGCAGCCTGGATGAAAGTCGCTGTCGGCGGAGAGCTGTCGGCGATGCCGCTCATCAAGGACAGTGAACGCGCGATCAAGGCACTCGGATGAACGTCCGTGTGATTCGCTCAGGCTGCGGAGCGCACAGGCCTTTTCATGCGCATCGCCCATGATGCCGCGAACCAGGCGACCAGCAGGTACCCGGGCACTTCGATCCACATCCAGGCAGGCAGCGGAAGCTGCGACATGTTCATCACCCCTCCGATCAAGCTGATCACTCCGATGATGAGCGCCATGGCCCGCGGACGCGTGGGACTGAGCAGCGCTGCCACGAGACCACCGAAGAACGATTGACCGAGATGAGCCGCCAGAATCAGCAGAAGGCCTGCAACCGGAATGGTCGCGAAATAGTCGGCCATCGCATCGGTGTCCGAGAAATCGGAGCCTTCGGCCATCGGGAAGAGGAACAGCGCGAACAGAACCAGCGTCATGTTGACGGTCGTGCCTGCAAGCATTCCCAGAACAACGGCAAGACCGTCTCTCAAGAAGGGCATGTGCGTTCCTCGGAAACGATCAAGCGGAGAAGCTCGAACCGCATCCGCAGGAACTGGTGGCATTGGGGTTGTTGAAGACGAAGCCTCGACCCATCAGCTCATCCTTGAAATCGATCGAAGTCCCGTTCAGATAGAGGTAGGACTTCGGATCGCAGACGACGTTGATCGAGACATCTCGCTCGTTTTCGTCGTCTTTCAGGGTGTAGTCGTAGGACCATCTCTCATCGGAGTCCTTCTGGACTTCGGTGAGGTCGAGCAGGTAGGAGAAACCACTGCATCCTCCACCCTTCACGCCGACGCGAAGATGGATTTTCTCGGCATCAAGATTCTGCTGCTTGATGATCGATTCGATTTCACGGGCTGCGGTATCGGTCACGGTGACTGGCATAACTAAGACTCCGAATATCAGTGGCTGTGGTCATGATCGTGGTCATGATCGTGGTCGTGGTCGTGGTCGTGGTCGTGGTCGTGGTCATGATCCTCCACGCCATTCTTCTTCTTGTAGTCGGCGATCGCACTTCGAATGGAATCCTCGGCGAGCACGGAGCAATGAATCTTGACGGGAGGCAGACTCAACTCCTCGACGATCGCGGTGTTCTTGATCTTGAGGGCATCATCGACCGATCGGCCCTTGATCCATTCGGTCGCGAGGGAGCTGGAGGCGATGGCGGAACCACAGCCGAAACATTTGAACTTGGCGTCCTCGATCATGCCGTCGTCATCGACCTTGATCTGGAGTTGCATGACATCACCGCACTCAGGCGCGCCGACGATGCCGACACCGATGTCACTTCGATCCTTGACCTCTTTCGAGGCGCCGAAGGAACCGACGTTTCGGGGGTTCTGATAGTGCTCGACGACTTTGTCGCTGTATGCCATGGCTGGTTTCCTTGAGAAATCGGATCAGTGGGACTGCCACTGAATGGTACTGATGTCGATGCCTTCGTTGTGGAGGTCGTAGAGAGGACTCATCGAACGAAGATGGTTCACTGCGGTGATGATGTTCTGAATCGCGAAGTCGACTTCTTCAGCCGTGGTCCAGCGTCCGAAACTCATTCTCAGCGATGAATGGGCGAGATCGTCGCCGACTCCGAGCGC
Organism: Planctomycetota bacterium; assembly: GCA_902521645.1. Lineage (GTDB taxonomy): Bacteria > Planctomycetota > Phycisphaerae > Phycisphaerales > SM1A02 > UBA8087. The sequence continues at coordinate 19,380 of CABYSN010000013.1, read as the reverse complement.
CTTCAGCACGTAACTCGGTTCCAGACTCGCACTGGTGCACGCCGAACCGGAGGAACATGCGATGTCCTTGACCCCCATCATCAGGGATTCGCCTTCGACGAAACCGAAGGAGATGTTGGTCAGATGGGGAAGACGCTTTTCGGCGTGACCATTGACCTGGACCACGTCGATCGCGTCGACCAATGAACGCTCCATGTGCTGGCGCAGCTCGAGAAGACGCTCGCCTTCGGCCTCCATCTCGGCCCCGGCGATTTCACATGCCATGCCCATGCCGACGATGCCGGGGACGTTGAGGGTTCCGGAACGCATGCCGCGTTCGTGCCCGCCACCGTCGAGCATGGCTTCAAGTCGAACACGCGGGCGACGACGACGTACGTAAAGCGCGCCCACACCGTTCGGGCCATACAGCTTGTGAGCGGAGAAGCTCAGCAGGTCGATGTTGTCGGCCTCGACGTCGGTCGGCATCTTGCCGACCCACTGGGTTGCATCAGTGTGGAAAATCGCCTTGTGCTCGCGACAGAGTGCACCGATCTCGGGGATTTCGTTGATCGTGCCGATTTCATTGTTGGCCCACATGACCGAGACCAGGATCGTGTCGTCTCTCATCGCACCGGCGATCATCTCCGCCGTAATCAATCCATCCGCACCTGGCTCGAGCCAGGTCACGTCGAAACCTTCTCGCTCGAGACGCTTGCAGGGATCGATCACGGCCTTGTGCTCGTGAATCGCAGTGATGATGTGGCCACGGCCGGTCTGACCTGCGGGTGCCTTCGCGTACATGCGCGCGGCGCCCTTGATGGCCAGATTGTTCGCTTCGGTCGCACCGGAGGTCCAGATGATCTCCTTCGGTCCCGCTCCGATCAGATCGGCGACCTGTCGGCGTGCTCGATCCACTCCATCCTCGGCGGCCCATCCAAACGAGTGATTCCTGCTGGATGGGTTTCCATACGTTTCGAGGAAGAACGGCAGCATGGCCTCGAGCACCCTCGGATCAGTCCGAGTCGTCGAGGCGTTGTCCATGTAAATGGGCAGATCAAGGGGCATGAGGTTCTCTCAAATAGCGTCCCGAGAACACTCGGGGAGGACGGAATGAGGGTGAGGAATCACCATTCATCATACCAGTGCCAAGGAGGTATCTCCACCTTGGAAACAACTTCATATGATGCAAACCCCCCCCACCAAGCCATTCAGCGCGTAAGCGGATAGTCTATACCTCGTGGAAATCGTCAGCACAGCCTCCGATCTGTCCAAAGCGACGCGTAAGCTCTCGTGTGAGGATCCGCGCCCTGTCGTCGTGATGACGATGGGCGCGCTCCATGAAGGCCACTGTTCACTGATTCGAAAAGCCACGACCATCGGTCATCCCGTTCTGGTCAGCGTGTTCGTGAACCCGACGCAGTTCGCTCCCCACGAGGACTTCAACGACTATCCCAGGGATCTCGATCGCGACTGCCGAGTCGCCGAGGAGGCGGGCGCCGACCTTCTGTTCACGCCCGATGCCGACGAGATCTATCCCGAGGGGCTCAAGAACGCGACCACCACAGCACAGAGATTGAAACTTCCCGATGTCGCGACCAGGCCTGGACTTGAAGATGCGATTCGTCCGAATTTCTTCAGCGGAGTCTGTCTGGTCGTCAGCCGCTTGCTGGAACTCACCAATCCGAGACATTGCCTCTTCGGCGAAAAGGATTACCAGCAGCTTCTGGTCCTCAAGGACATGATCAGGGAGAAATCGGACCGCTTCGGCATCATCGAGGTGGAAGGTTCTCCGACCATCAGAGCCGAGAACGGACTCGCACTCAGCTCGAGAAACATGCATCTGAGCGAAGAACAGAAGGAGCACGCCCTGGGACTCCGACGCTCGCTGGAAGCCGCAAGCACATGCTCCACCATCGAGGAAGCACAGGTCCGGATGAGGCAGATCCTGGTCGAACATGAACTGGACATCGATTACGCCGCGATCAGGGATGCGAAGACGCTGACACCTCCCACCAAGGCCGATCGGCCGCTTCGCGCTCTCGTCGCCGCAAGACTCGGAGCCGTGAGATTGATCGACAACTGCGAAATACAGCTCGCCCAGTCACCTCCACGAATCGATGGCGAGAACGAACCCGACAAGGAATGATCGAAACCGGATCTCTCCCCCCAGTCGACTGAACCGACGTTTTCGCAGAACCTGTTACACAATTTCCAGCCAGAGAGGATCAATCCAATGCCTCGAAGAGAACTTTTCGCGATCGCCCTCGGTCTCTCACTTCTTTGCACGGATGGTTCACTGCATGCCGAGACAGCGGCCGAGCCCTCGTCAGGCGAAGGCGCCATCAATGACAGCCAGCTTCGAGCCGAGCGGACATCAGGAGGAGACAGAAGCGAACAGGTCTGGCTGGAGAGACTCAATCGTGCCGATGCTCTGGCCGCCTCGAAGGCGGCCGGATGGGCCGCCCCCGCTTTTCCTGATGGCGCACGATGGTTCTCCGGAAGCGGTCCGACCCTCGAGGAACTCAGAGGCAAGGTCGTCGTGATTCAGACGATGTCCACCAAGGGCCCCGGCAAATCAGCAGGCAGCAGACTGAAGAGGACGCTCAGGAACCTGCAGGACGAGAATGATCTCGCGGTGATCGCGGTTCACATCCCACAGAACCTGGACAGAGCGGAAGTGATCATCGATTCGATGGACATCTCCGCACCGATTCTCATCGATGAACAAGGCACATGGTGTGATCTGATCGGGGCATACGAGAAACCGCTGACACATCTGATCGATCGTCGGGGAAACCTGCGCTACACCGGCGTGTCGAGTTCGAAACTGGAAAAGGCGGTCAGGCACCTGCTTGACGAGCCCGCCCCCGGCGAAGGCGAAGGACCTCGCGCGCGACCCACCGCCGAGGAACTCGAGAAACTGAATCCGAAGACGCCTTTTCCCGCAACGACGGGCTCGGTCCGTTCCGCCGCTGATCGGCGCAACCAGGTCGCGGCACCTTTCTACGTGGAATCCTATTTCCTTCCGGCCGCCGGAGACGCCACCGGTAAGATCGTGATTCTCGATTTCTGGGCGACCTGGTGCGGTCCGTGCATCCGTGCGATCCCGCACATGAATGAGATCCAGAACCGCTTCGGTTCGGAAGTGATCTGCCTGGGCATCTCGGATGAAAAGAACTTCAAGACGGATTTCACCGTTCGAAAACTCAAGAAAAGCGATTTCGACTACGGACTGGCGGTCGATACGAGCAGCCGACTCAAGAATTTCTTCGAGGTCAGAGGCATTCCGCACGCCGTCGTGCTCAGCTCCGACTGGGTGGTCCGCTGGCAGGGCAATCCCATGTCGCTCACCAACCAGATGGTTCAGGATTTCGTGGACGCGAATGCGTCGTTGACGGAGCGGCGCAATCCACTCGGCGAACTTCCCGCGACTCGCTGGAAGAACAGGCTCACAGGAAAAGGCTCCTGATCAGTACGAAGCTGAAGACTCCGAAGAGGGGTCTGGAGACGGATTACGGGCCAGGGCAGGTCGAACTGGAATGACGCCTTCAGGCCTGACGATCGACGACGGCATCGGCAAGGGTGTGCAGGAGATCCAGAGCGCTTGAAGGCTCGAAGACGTCGAGCCCCTTCTTCGCATCGGCCACCAGCCGATTGGCCTCGATACGAGCCAGATCGATCGCTCCCGAGGTCTCGAGTCGGGCCCGAAGCCCGGTTTGATCGCACTTCTTGATCATCGCCACGGTCTTCTTTCGTTCCGCTTCGTTCTCGCCTTCCAGATGAAGGAGGATCGGCAGCGTCAGCTTTCCGGTGGCGATGTCACGGCCGGTCGATTTTCCGACCACTTCAAGATCCCCCATGAGATCGAGAAGATCATCCTGAATCTGGAAGGCGATGCCCAGGTGACTCCCGAATCGCTCCGCGGCATCGACCATCTCGTCGGGCGCATTGGAAAGCGCGGCCCCGAGTCTGCAGCAGGCACCGACGAGAACCGCGGTCTTGCGTCGAAGTATCTCCATGTAGGTCGGCACGTCGAGTTCGAAGTTCTCGCGATTGGACAGCTGGATCAACTCACCTTCACAAAGCGTGTTGGTGACGGCACCAAGCAATTCGTTGATCGAGGGATCGCCTTCGGTGGAGCAGAGATGGAAGGCGTTGGAGATCAGATAGTCGCCCAGCATGACGGCGGTCTCGTTGCCCCGCAGGGAATTCACCGTTGCGCCACGTCGACGAAAATCCGCTTCATCGAGAACGTCATCATGAACCAGTGTCGCCATGTGGATCATCTCGAGAACGGTGGCCACGGTCCTGTGACGAGGAGATATCGCGGAGCCATCGCATGGATCGCCTTCGACGGCCAGAGCGGTCAGCAGCAGCAAGGTGGGACGAAGCATCTTTCCGCGATAGCGTTCGACGTGTTCGCAGAGTGCGTTGACATCATCGAGATCGCTGTGGAGCTGACGGGAGAAGATGATGCCGACCTTCTCGAGCTCGGCATGAAGAACCTTTGCGATCTGAAGATGTCTTGGGGCGGTCTGGAGCATCATGTCCAATCATAGGCCGCTGGGGGCCGACTTCACTCACTTCTCAGCGACTATGTAGACAATCCAACCGGCGCAGGCCTCGCCCACGGTTTCCGCGGTGAATTCGCCATTTCCATCCTCACCATCCTCCTCGGTCCCTTCCCAGTAGACGGAAGCCTTGGAAAAACCGGCTTCGAGCAGGATCTCCCTGATTTCAGGAAGGGTCCATAACCTCCACTCGTAGATGAAGGCATCCTTCATCTTGGTGCCGTCGGGAAAGTGGAAATGGATCTTGTTGACCACGTCTCCGTTGATCGGGTTGTAGTGGTTCTGATCCCAGACGTAGGTGAAACCGTCCAGATTGCGCTCCTCCTCCAATTCAGTGAAGGAATCACTTCCGCCGTAGGCATCCAGGACGAAGAGGCCATCGTCGACGAGCGAAGCGTGCACCTTTTCAAAGTAGCCACGAAGATGCTCGCGGGTCTTGAAGAGGAAATAGCTGAAATTCATCGCCAACACGGTCTCGACCGGCCGGGTGGAGACCTCGAGAACGTTTTCAAGGCGGACATCCAGACGCTCGAGCTGCTCCTCGCTCAACCGTTCACGATTCCTGGCCATCCCCCAGGCGACGACTTCCTCGTCGAGATCGACACCGATCGAAAGATTGTCGTCTCGTCGCCTGATCCACTCGGCGCTGGTCTGCGCCGTGCCGCAGAAATCCTCGCGAAGCACCGCGGCGGTGCGCCCACGGATCTCACGCCAGACCTGCTCGACGAAGTCGATCTCGGCCTCGGTGTTCTGAACGGACCGCTCGTACAGATCGTGCCTGTCCGCGGTTTCCAGAGTCTCCCAATGGGCTCTGGCCTCGGCCTTCTCCTTCGCCTTCTTGCGGCGACGTTTCGACTTGTCCTTGGTTTCACTCATGGGTGGTCAAGTGTAACGGAGGAACAGGAGGAACGTCCCGTTTGACCGGAAGTGATTCTTCGAGGATGCTCGGGAGATGATCTCCCTGAAGATGAAACTCGTCCCTCTCATGATCACACTCATCACGGGATGCTCCAGTCACGGCCCCATACTGCCCGCGGAGACCACCCCACCCCGATCATTGACCATCCACCGAGGTGATTCGGGAGAACCGACCGACTTCACGGAGATGATCGCCTCAGGTCTCGCGGGTGCGGACGTCATCGTGATGGGCGAAGAACACGATGACGTGCTGGGTCATCGACTCCAGAGGGAGATCGTCCGGGAACTCATTCGAACCCGCCCCGGCACGGTCATCGGCCTGGAGATGCTTGAAAGAGACAAGCAGTCATTCGTCGACGACTACCTTGATGGCGTCATCGATCGAGAGACCCTGCTCGCGGAACTTCATGAAAGCTCGGGCGCACAGGAGAATTTCGCACGTTTTTCACTGCCCATGCTCGAGCTCGCCCGAGACTCAGGGACCGCCGTCTTCGCCGCGAACGCTCCAAGGCGATTCGTGAAACAGGCACGACTCGAGGGCTATGACTCCCTCAGGGCCCTCGCGGATGAGGAGCAGGCCCTCTTCACCCTTCCGGAATCCCTCGACCAGGGGGCCTACCGGGATCGCCTGATCGCACTCATGGTCGAGAATGGAATCGAACCGACGGACGAAAGACTGATACCGGGCCAGAGAGCTCAGGAAGTCTGGGATGCGACGATGGCCGACTCGGTGGTGAAAGCGATCGATGATGGTGGAGAACCCGTCGTTCTGGTCGTCGGTCGATTTCATGGCGACTTTGCCGGTGGCACTGTCGCCAGAATCGCGCAAAGCAGGCCCGACACAGTCATCCGTTACCTGGTGATGGTTGGTTCACCGACGAGCCCGTTGAGAGACGAAGACCGAGGTCGAGCCGATTTCGTGATCTACACGGATGCGCGCAGGGCCAACGATCGTGACTAGAGCTTTCTGAGCCACTTTTCGAGAGCCTGAGCGTTCTTCGGCATGTCGAACATCTTGTGAAAACGCATCATCTTGAAGAGGGCGAGGAGATCGTCGTTCAATCCGTGAATGGCCACCTTGGCACCGGAGGAGATGGCCTGATTGCGAAGTGCGATGCAGGTGCCCATGCCCATCGAGGACATGAAGGTGACATCGGAGAGATCGATCACCAGTCCCTTGAGATTCTCACCCGCCAGCTCGAACAGATTCTTGACGTCGCGATCGATGATGGGAGCCTCTCTCTGGCCGACGTTCGGACCGACCGGCTTCACGGTGATCACGAAAGCGGCGAGTTGGGCCTGGACGATTGGATTGTTGACGGTGTGTTCCGAGGACATTGCACGACCTTCCGAGTGCTTCGCACGTTTGAGAGACGCAGTCTATCATTATCCACGACATCCATGAACCGAGAAGTTCGCGCGGAACGGTCACATCGCACGCCTTAAGGAACTGTCATGAGTGAGATCCTCTTCAAGAACGGACGCATTCTCACCCTTTCAGGTGAGGGCCGGGAACCCCGCAGAAACGAAGCGCTCAACGAACTGGGGGCCATCGAAACAGGATGGGTCCTCGTCAGGGACGGACGGATCGCCGATGTCGGCGGTGGCCCGGCACCCGGAACGGACGGAGTCGTGCTCGACATCGAAGGCAGGGTGCTGATGCCGGGCTTCGTGGACTGCCACACCCATGCCTGCTGGGCCGGAACACGATACGACGAATTCGATCGCAAGCTGAGCGGCGCCAGTTATCTCGAACTGCTCGCCGAAGGCGGAGGCATCATGTCGACGGTCCGCGCCGTACGACGCGCGTCGGTGGAGGAACTGACCTCGAACCTCGTGCATCGGATCGAGCAGATGGCACGACTCGGCACGACCACGGTCGAGGTGAAATCGGGCTACGGACTCGAGACCGAAAGCGAACTGAAGATGCTCGAATCGATCCGAGCCGCTGGCGAGACGATGCAGAGCACGGTGATCGGAACGTTTCTCGGCGCCCACGCGATCGATCGTGAGAACCCGGACTTCGTCCGGCAGACGATCGACACCACCCTTCCGGCAGCGGTCGAAGCGAATCCGGGAATCACCTGCGATGCCTACTGCGAGGAGGGCGCGTGGTCACTCGATGAGTGCAGAAACCTCTTCGAGGAAGCGCAGGCGATGGGTTGTCCCATCAGGGTCCATGCCGACCAGTTCAACAGCCTGGGGGCGACGCGATATGCGGTGGATGCCGGGGCACGCAGCGTCGATCATCTCGAGGCCACGAAGAACGAGGACCTCGCCATGCTGGCTCATTCAGACACCATGGGCGTGCTGCTTCCCTGCAGCGGCTACCACCTGGATGATCGCTATGCGGCAGGCCGTGCACTGGCCGATCTGGGAGGCGCCATCGCCATCGCCAGCAACTGCAATCCGGGCTCGGCGCCGACGCCATCGATGCCCTTCACGATCCATCTGGCGGTCAATCGCTGTCGACTCAAGCCGGCGGAAGCGATCGTGGCGGCCACCTACAATGCAGCATGCGTGCTCGACCTTCAGGACGATCGAGGGTCGATCGAGCCGGGCAAGCGAGCGGACCTGATCGTGCTCGACACTCGGGATGAACGATCGCTCGCATGGGAATTCGCCACTCCCGGTCCGAGGATGGTCATGATCGGGGGAAGCCTTCACGATCTGACCCCTTTCGGTGCTTGAGTGGACGTCACCCTCAGGCCCAGCTCGATATCATCGGCGGCATGATTCTGGAATCACAATCGGACATCGATGGCGCGCGTGCCGCGGCCCGGCACGTCGTGACGGTGCATGAGCGGCTCGTCGAATGGCTCAAGCCGGGGCAGACCCTCGGTGACGTCGACGCCTTCGTGGCCGACACCCTCAAGGACCTGAACAGCGAGAGCGCGTTTCTCGGGTACAAGGCCAGACCGCATCCGAGATTCCCTTCTCATGCGTGCCTCTCGGTGAACGACTGCGTGGTCCACGGAACTCATGACATGAGCAACGCCCCTCTGAAGGAGGGTGATGTCTTTTCGATCGACATCGGGGTCCTGCACGAGGGCTGGATCGGAGATGCCGCCTGGACCTACGCGATTTGCGGAACGGACCCACAGAATCTGGCCTTGATGAATGCCGGCAAGGACTGCCTTGCAGCGGGCATCGAGAAGATGCAACCGGGGCGACCGCTTCTGGACTGGGCGAGAGCCGTCGAGGATGTCGCCGAAAAGAAGGCAGGGTTCAAGCTCATTCGAGGACTCGGCGGACACGGCTACGGCCGCACCTTGCATGGACCCCCATTCATTTCCAACGTGGTTCCGAAACATTCGGGTGAATGGACCGATGCCTTCACTCCGTTCAAGCCCGGCCAGCTGGTGGCGGTCGAGCCCATGCTGAGCGTGGGGACGCCATCGGTCCGCTCGGAAGGCAGGGAATGGCCGCTCTACACCACGGACGGTTCGATGAGCGTCCATTACGAGGCGGACATCTTCATCACACCGGAAGGACCGATCAACCTCACGGAGGGTCTCTTCGATCTTCCCGACGTGGTCGGGGACTGAACGATCCCAACGAAGGGGCTGATGCCATGGGTGACATGAGACATGGAAGAATCGTGCTGCTGGAGGGAATCCACCCCTCGGCCGAAGCACGGCTCGAGAAGACGGGGATGGAGATCGTCAGAATGGACGGCTCCCTGGAAAGAACGGAGCTGGAAAGCGTGCTTCAGAACGCCACCATGCTCGGCATCCGGAGCCGGACGACGCTGGACCGGTCACTGATCCAACAGGCTCCGGAACTCCAGGCGATCGGATGCTTCTGCATCGGCACGAATCAGGTCGACCTCTCCACCTCAGCGAAGCTGGGTATTCCGGTGTTCAACGCACCATTCTCGAACACCCGAAGCGTGGCCGAGCTCACGCTGGCTGAAATCGTGATGCTGATGCGTCGCATCCCTCAGCGAAGCGCGGACATGCATTCCGGAAAGTGGAGGAAATCAGCGGCAGGATCCCGGGAGGTGAGGGGAAGAACTCTCGGCATCATCGGCTACGGACACATCGGATCCCAGCTTTCCATTCTCGCCGAAGCCATCGGCATGAAGGTCATCTATCACGACATCGTTTCAAAGCTTCCACTTGGAAACGCGCATCCGGCGAAGACTCTGGAAGAGCTGCTCGCCGTCTCCGACGTGGTGAGCCTGCACGTCCCGGCCACACCCGCGACCAGGGACATGATCGACGAAGGATGCCTGAGGCGGATGAAACCCGAATCGCTGCTGATCAACAACTCCCGGGGGAACGTGGTCGAGATCGACGCCCTGGTCAATGCCCTCCGTGGCGGGCATCTCGGCGGCGCGGCGATCGACGTTTTTCCGGAGGAACCACGCAGCGGAGACAGTCCCTTCGAAACCCCGCTTGCGGGACTGGAAAACGTGCTGCTGACACCGCACATCGGAGGCAACACCCTGGAGGCTCAGGCTGCGATCGCGGATGAAGTCGGTGAGAAGCTGGTGCGATTCGCCTGCGAGGGTTCCACCGGGACCGCGGTGAACCTGCCCACGGTCGACCTCCCGTCGCGCGGCGAAGGCCAGCATCGCATTCTTCATTTCCATCACAACGTGCCCGGCGTCCTGGGAACGATGCATTCCGCACTTGCCGCGCTCGGCGTCAACATCAACGCCGAATATCTGCAATCGGAAGGTGACCTGAGCTACGTGATTCTCGACGTCGACCCGGTCGATGTCGAAGCCATCAGAACGGAACTCGAAAAGATCCCCGAAACGATACGCATGCGTATCATCGTGGACTGAATCCCCCCAAGCACCACAGAGAGAAGACATGATCACGATCACCTGCCTCGTTGCCTCCGCCGTCCTGCAGACAACCCCCCCTCCGACCAGAATGATCCCGGTGGAGGAAGTGATCCACGACACCACCTTCGTGGATGAATACAGGTGGCTCGAAGCACTGGAATCGGAATCGCCGGAAGTCGAAGCGTGGACCACGACGCAGAACGACCACACACGCGCGGTCCTCGATCAACTGCCCTGCCGGGCAGAGCTGGAAACCCAGTTCGAAGAGTTGATTCTTCAGATCGGAAGCGTCTCCGCCCCCTCGATGCGGGGAAACCTGTACTTCTTCCGGGAACGGGCGCCGATGCAGAATCAGCCGGTGCTCAAGGTTCGCGAAGGAATCGACGGTGAAGCTCGGACCCTGCTCGATCCGAACGAACTCGATGCCGACGGCCTGATCTCCCTCGACTGGTACGATCCGAGCCCCGATGGTTCGCTCGTAGCCTTCGGGATCAGTCGTGCGGGTGATGAAATGCCGGTGCTGCACATCATGCGCACCAGCGACGGCATCTGGCTCGCGGACGAGATCTCCGGAAAGGCCAGCATCTCCAGCTGGAATCCCACGGGAGATGCCTTCCTCTATTCCTGCCTGGCCGATCCGAGCGACGCCTACAGCCGATCCATTCGATGGCATGAAATCGGTCGCAACAACAGGCACGACACCGTGCTCTTCGAACAGAAGGCCCCCTCGAAGGTGCCCTTCGCCTCGCTCGACGACAGCGGACGATGGCTGATGCACGGCGTGACCGACGGCTGGTCCAAGAACGATCTCTTCGTGGTCGACTTCGATCGCTGGCTTCGCGAAGGCGCCATGGAATCGACTCCGATCGCAGTCGGTCTCGAAGGTCGTTTTCGACCGATCGCGGTGATGGGCGACACGATGTGGATGACGACCACCTGGAAGACTCTCAATGGAAGCGTCTGGTCGGTCGACCTCAACTTCCCGGAGCAAGCACGGTGGACGTCGATCATTCCGGAGCGACAGGACGCCGTGCTGAGAGGTGTCTCACATGCTCGAGGGATGCTCATCGGACGCTACATAAAGGATGCCGTGACCAGATTCGAACGTTTCTCGATGGATGGACGCAGCCTCGGTGCACTGGAGACCCCGGGACTGGGCAGCGCCTCCCTTTCCACCGAGGATGACCGGACCGAAGCGTTCATGAGCTATTCCAGTTTCAACGATCCAAGATCGATCTATCGCGTTGATCTGGCCGACGGAACCCGTTCGGTGTGGGACCGACCTCGGATTCCCGTCGACGCCTCCTCCGTCTCGGTGAGTCAGATCTTCACCACGTCGAAGGACGGCACCCGCGTCCCCTACTTCCTCGTCCACCACAAGGACGTCACTCCCGACGGCGACAATCCATGCCTGATCTACGGCTACGGGGGCTTCAACATCTCGATGGAACCCCGTTTCAACGCCTCGCTGTTTCCCTGGCTTGATGCGGGTGGCGTCTACGTGATGGCCAATCTTCGTGGTGGCGGTGAATACGGGGAATCATGGCACCGTGACGGCATGCTTGAAAGCAAGCAGAACGTCTTCGACGATCTCTATTCGATTGCGGAAGACCTCATCAAGAACGACTGGACCACCCCTGAACGACTCGCGGTCATGGGCGGCTCGAACGGCGGCCTGCTCACCGGAGTCGCCGTGACCCAGCGTCCGGACCTGTTCGCCTGCGTGGTCTCCAACGTGCCGCTGCTGGACATGCTGCGCTATCAGGACTTCCTGATGGCACGCTTCTGGGTGCCCGAATACGGTTCGAGCGAAGATCCGGAACAGTTCGAATGGCTCCGAGGATACTCCCCCTATCACAACATCGAAGAAGGCCGGCGCTACCCTGCGACCCTCATCACCGCAGGTGAGAACGACAACCGGGTGCACCCTCTTCATGCACGAAAGATGGCGGCCAGAATGCAGGAACTCGCCACCAACGATCACGAGATCGATCCGATTCTTCTGTGGGTCGATCGTGATGGTGGACATGGCAGCGGCAAGCCACTGTCGATGAGAATTCGAGACCGGGTCGACACCTGGGCCTTCATCATGTCCCAGACGGGACTTTGTCCTTGAGTGAGACGGACGGTGATCGGATGAAGATCGTAAGACTGATCCTCAGCGGGCTGCTGCTGCTGGGTGCCGCGACATGGATCGGTCTGGCCGAAAACAAGTCGTGGGCGATCCTGCTGGCGATGGTCGCACTGATCCTCGCACGCACCCTCTACGTCGGAACCCCCACGGGCACACCCTGCGAAGAGCCTGATGAGAATCGCTGAAGTGCGACTCCGTCGGTTGCGTCGCAGGATCGACATGAGCGGAAGGCGCGAACGAGACGGTCGTCAACCGTGCACGATCTCGAGTCTTGCGTATTCGAGAATGAGCGTCTTCGTGCCGATTCCATGAAACGCCACCTTCGCGGAACTGACGGTTCCTCTCGGAGAGATCGATCGCACGGTTCCGATTCCGAACTGCGGATGACGGACGACCGTTCCCGCGGGAAAGCGTGACCCGAAACCGCTTCCATCCTCGTCGTGGGATTCATCGACGAATTCGGAGTCATAGACGATCGAGAGCCCTTCATCGAAACCTCCGGATCCATCAAGTCGTTCGAGAGCGACATGTTCATCGGGGATCTCGCTGAGAAAACTGCTTGGCACCGTGCGATTGCGCTGCCCACGCACCGCGCGACTCGCGGCCATCGTCATGACCAGCTGGCGCTTGGCACGGGTCATTCCCACGAAACACAGTCGGCGCTCCTCCTCCAGCTCCTGCTCCCCTTCCTGGGAACGAGCATGAGGCAACATGCCTTCTTCGAGCCCCGCCATGGCGATGAAGTCGTATTCAAGGCCCTTGGCCGCATGAAGGGTCATCAAGGTCACCGCCCCTCTGGATTCATCGATCGCATCCTGATCGCTGACCAGAGCGACCGACTCGAGGAAGCCACGAAGGGCTTCCGTCAGACCGGCGGCCGGAGCTGAATCGATGATCGGCACCGGAGCATCGGATGATTCCTCCGGGACACCGTCGAGTTCCTCATCGGGCATCTCGAATTCCGCGGCGGCATTGACGAGTTCGTTCAGGTTGGCGACCCGCTCCTGACCGTCCTCGTCACCGGTTCCGAGATGCATCGCCTCGAGACCGCTTTCGGTGATCACCTGCGCGACGAAACCAGCGAGTTGAGCGAGATGTCCGTTCTCGAGCTGCGCCTGCCAGCGCGCGATCGTCTGAGTGAAGATCTCGACCGAACGCTTCGCGCGCGGACCGATCCCTTCGACGCGATTGACGTCGAGCAGGGCGTCGAAGAGGGACATGTCCTGATGCATCGCATGACGACCGATCGCCTTCAGAGTCTTGGCCCCGATCTTTCGCGCCGGAACGTTGACGATTCGCGCGAGTGCGACATCATCCAGAGGATTGGCAAGCGCACGAAGATAGGAAAGCGCGTCCTTGATCTCGCGACGGGCGAAGAACGCCGTCCCGCGCGCGATCACGTAGGGAATTCCCGCACCACGAAGTGAATCCTCGAGCACGCGACTGAGCGCGTTCACTCTGTAGAGAATCGCCATCGATCGATAGTCGATCCCTTCGTTGGATGCGGAACGAATCGCCAGAGCGATCTGCTCGGCTTCATGACGTTCATCCTGACATCTGATGATCCGGACCTGCTCGCCCTCACCCAGCTCGGTGTGGAGGTCCTTGTGCTTCCGTCGCCGATTGTTGCGAATGAGTGCATCGGCCGCCGCCACGATGTGACCGGTGGATCTGAAGTTCCGGCCCAGTGCGATGATCCTGGTGCCAGGGTATTTACCCTCGAATTCAAGGATGTTCGCGACATCCGCGCCACGCCAGCCGTAGATCGACTGGTCGGGATCGCCGACCACGAAAAGATTTCCGTGCGCATTGGCGATCCCGTCCGCGATCACGAACTGAGCGTGATTGGTGTCCTGATATTCATCTATCAGAACGTATCGAAAACGACTTTGAAGTTCGGTTCGAACGGACTCGTTCGTACGCACCAGCTCCGCGGTGAGAAGAAGCAGATCATCGAAATCGACGGCGTTGTTCCGCTTGAGGATTCTTGCATACGCCTTGTAGGCCCGAGCGACGGCTCGAGTGTAGAAATCACCGGCCTCCTCCTCGTAGACCTCGGCCGTCTTCAGATCGTTCTTGGCCTTGCTCACGGCGGAGAGCATGGAAGCCGGCGTCCAGTTGCCCGAGTCGAGATTGGAGGTTGAAAGAGCCTCCTTCATCGCGGAACGTTGATCGCTCGTGTCGTAGATCGAGAAGCCGGAATCCAGGCCGACGAGTTGAGCATGAGTGCGCATCTGTCTGGCACAGAACGCATGAAATGTCGCCACGAAAAGACCTCGTCGATTCGTCATCGTCGATGGCAGAAGTGCATCGATGCGTTCACGCATCTCGCCTGCGGCCTTGTTGGTGAACGTCAGAGCGAGAACCTGCCATGCAGGAATGCCTTGATGAAGAAGCCAGGCGACACGCCTCGTGATCACTCGAGTCTTGCCACTTCCGGGACCCGCAAGAACCAATGCCGGCCCGTCGACATGTGCCGCGGCGTCGCGCTGCGGTTCGGTCAGCCCATCGAGAAGATTTTCCGGATCGTTGATCATGGAAGGTGAAAGCATACGGGTTCATTTTCTCTGCAGCGGGGCTTGATTTTCTCTACAGCGGTTGGAAAGTTGCCCACAGCAGCGTGTCAAAGTTGCGTGATCTTGTTGTCGTTCGGTAAAGTTATTCTTTGCAAGGATTTCAAACTCCTTTCACGAAAAGCCACCATATTTCGTGTCTGAGCCCATTGCAGACACAAGATATAGAGCTAAAGTGGCTCAGTGCTTGATTTCATCAACAGATGGCTCAAGCACTGATCCAAGAGATTGGATTTTCGGCCTTTTCAGGCGCTCAGGCGGCTTTTTAGGACGAAAACCCCCTTTAAAATCGTTGGAGAACGGTTTTCTCGGACCCTCTTGGGTCATATGCGGAGGTCGGGCCTGAAGCACTCGACTTCCATTGATCGCGGACGGCCACGAGTTGGTGTGTTCCGCCTGGGGGCGTGCACGCGATGTGTCGGAGTGTTGGCCGAGCCACCACCTGACACCACCGTCGAAGACCACGCCCGGCAGGTGGAAAACAGCCTCTCTAATCCAACCGCACCGCCCGCATGCGGGCAATTGGCCAAGGCCTTACCGATTCCTTCGGAAGACCGAGGCAAGATGCTTCGACGCCCAGTGGGCGGTGTGCAGTCAGCCGTCTCATTCCCAGGTGCCAGGGAAAGGCCATTCGAGTTTTCTGACAGGAAACTCCAATGACCGAAGGCGCATGGCGGATGAGACACACAAGCTGGCGACACCGGACTCTGGGACTCTCGTGACCAGGGCTGGATGCCTTGGTCACACCAATCAGGTCGGTTTCTACGGCAGGGATGCCGGACGACCGAACGCCCTCTTCCGCAAACTCCGACGCGGAAAAGGATCAGAGGTGCATTGCGGGTCAGCGAGTCTGAGCCCACAAGGATGGAACACGGCATGGACATGATTCGCGAGATCAGCACATCGAACACCCGAATGGGAATGGGCGATGTCGTTTGCCGCGAAAAAGTCCGTCACACCGTTGCCCGTGATGCACCGACTTTCCAGCCAGGCTCGCGATGCTCACCCGAACCATTCACGGAAGGCACCGAGACCTGACCTCGCATCAGACCCCGTGGTCACACCCCGATGGCTCTCCGAGCATTCGCGATCACACCGACCCAGAAAACCCCCTTCCCGGGGAAAGCCGACGAATCAAGATCTGTTTTCAAGTAGTTCAACTCCGAAGAATCAGAATGACAGTCCAGTCGAATCAAGGAATCTTCGAAGTCGTCCAGTCCAGTCCAGTCCAGAACCAGTAGATGAAGCAAGGAAGCAACCCGCACATGAAGTTCACCCGCCGCTTTACAAGGCAAGGCGAAAACGTATTCGACACCGTCGAGTGGGCGTCTCGCAGTTCAAGAATCACCAATGCCGATGGCTCTCTCGTCTTCGAGATGACAGATGCCGAAATCCCCGCCGATTGGAGCCAGCTTGCCACCGACATCATGGTGAGCAAGTACTTCCGAAAAGCCGGTGTTCCCCAGTTCGAAAAGGACGGAACGCCGATCATGAACGACGACGGGACCCCTGTCACTGGCCCGGAACGATCGGTTCGACAGATCGTCAACCGTCTGGCCGGATGCTGGCGCGACTGGGGCCTCAACAACAACTACTTCGCCTCGGAGAAGGATGCCGACGCCTTCTACGACGAGCTCTGCTACATGCTCGTCAATCAGATGGCGGCCCCGAACAGCCCCCAATGGTTCAACACCGGCCTGAACTGGGCCTACGGGATCAACGGCCCCGCCCAGGGACACTGGATCGCCGATCACACCAACGGCGAGCTGAGCCTGGCTGCCGATGCCTACACGCATCCGCAGCCCCACGCCTGCTTCATTCAAAGCGTGAGTGACGACCTCGTGGGCGAGGGCGGCATCATGAATCTCTGGACTCGCGAAGCACGACTCTTCAAGTACGGCTCCGGAACGGGCACCAACTTCTCCAACATCCGTGGAGAGAACGAACCGCTTTCAGGTGGCGGCAAGAGCTCCGGCCTGATGAGTTTCCTGAAGATCGGTGATCGGGCCGCGGGCGCGATCAAGTCCGGCGGAACCACCAGACGGGCCGCCAAGATGGTGTGCCTGGACGTGGACCACCCAGACATCGAATCCTTCGTCAACTGGAAGGTCCGGGAGGAGATCAAGGTCGCCGCTCTGGTCGAGGGGATGAAACATCTCGATGAAGATCAGAAGGAACTGGCGGAAAGTCTCGGACTCGAGCTCAACTACGACTTCAACGGAGAAGCCTACTTCACCGTCAGCGGCCAGAACAGCAACAACTCGGTCCGTCTGAGCGATGAATTCTTCGCTGCCGTCGAGAACGACGAGGACTGGCACCTCATTCAGCGCACCGACGGCAAGCCCGCGAAGACCGTTCGTGCCCGTGAACTGTGGGAGAAGATCAACTTCGCCGCATGGCGTTGCGCCGACCCCGGCGTGCAGTACGACTCGACCATCAACGCATGGCACACCTGCCCCGAAGGTGGTCGCATCAACGCAAGCAATCCGTGCTCCGAATACATGTTCCTGGACAACACGGCATGCAATCTCGCATCGATCAACCTGCTGAAGTTCTACGACAGTGAGAACCGAACCTTCGACATCGAAGGATTCGAACATGCCGTTGGAATCTGGACGATCGTCCTCGAGATCTCGGTGCTGATGGCCGCCTTCCCCTCTCGCGAGATCGCCGACCTGTCCTGGCGATACCGAACACTGGGACTCGGCTACGCGAACCTCGGTGCGATGCTGATGCAGGCAGGCATTCCCTACGACAGCGAAGAAGGCCGAGCCATCTGCGGAGCCATCTCCGCCATGATGACCGGTCGGTCCTACGCCGCCAGCGCCCTGCTCGCCGCGGAACATGGTCCCTTCGCCGGCTTCGGCGAGAACCGTGATCACATGCTGCGAGTCGTACGCAACCACCGCCGAGCCGCGCACGGCGTGGATCGTGAAGCCGGTGAATGGGAGGACCTCACCATCCGGCCGGTCTCGATCGATCACAAGATGTTCGAAAACGATCGGATCAACATCGCCAATGCCCGGGAGATGCTCGATCGCTCGATGCTCGCCTGGGACGACGCACTCCGCTTCGGCGAGAAGTTCGGCTTCCGAAATGCCCAGGTCACCGTGATCGCTCCGACCGGAACGATCGGGCTTCTCATGGACTGCGACACCACCGGCGTGGAACCCGACTTCGCTCTGACCAAATTCAAGAAGCTTGCCGGTGGCGGTTACTTCAAGATCGCCAACCAATCGCTCCGCCCCGCACTCGAGGCCCTCGACTACTCTCCAGCGCAGGTTGACGACATCCTCGCCTGGGTGATGGGAACCTTGAACCTCGACGTCCAGATGCCCAGCGCCGATGGAACCATGACTGCAGATGAAGGAACCCTTCGAGAGTTCCTCATGAATGGCGCCGGGTACCGAAGCGAAGATCTGGTCAACCTTGAAAACCAGCTTCCCACGGTCTTCGAACTCCCCTTCGCATTCAACGCATGGACGATGCCCGAATACGTGATGGAGGCGATCGGAGTGGACGCGGAAGAGGCGAAGGCCGATCCGACCTTCAACGGGTTGAGAGCACTGGGACTGACCAAGGCCCAGGTCGACGTTCTCAACAGGATGGTCTGTGGAACGCAGACCATCGAAGGCGCGCCCTTCCTCAAGGAAGAGCACCTTCCGGTCTTCGACTGCGCCAACCGCTGCGGAACGATGGGCAAGCGCTTCATCGCACCGAACGGCCACATCCACATGATGGCCGCGGCGCAGCCCTTCATCTCAGGAGCGATCTCCAAGACGATCAATCTCCCCAATGAAGCCTCCATCGACGAGATCGGCAAGTCATACATGCTGAGCTGGCAGCTCGGCCTGAAGGCGAACGCCCTCTACAGGGATGGTTGCAAGCTGAGCCAGCCCCTGAGCACTTCGAGCGAATCCGACGAGGATGAGATCGACAGCGAGGAGCTTTCTGCAGCCGAGACCCCCGAGCCGACCTACATCGAGCGGATCGTCGAGAAGATCATCGAACGCCCGATGCGCCGTCGCCTTCCCGACACTCGTGAGTCCCTGACCCACAAGTTCAACGTCGCAGGACACGAGGGCTACCTGATCGTCGGTCTCTACGAGGACGGAACCCCGGGAGAACTCTTCATCACCATGGCGAAGGAAGGCTCCACCATAGGCGGCCTGATGGATTCCCTTGGCACCGCGATCTCGGTGGCTCTCCAGTACGGAGTCCCGGTGCAGAGCCTGGTCAACAAGTTCGCCCACCAGCGCTTCGAGCCCATGGGCATCACCACCAACAGCGACATCCCGTTCGCCAAGAGCCTGGTCGACTATATCTTCAGATGGCTGGGCATCCAGTTCATCGAGGGATACCGCGAACAGAACTCGCCATCGCGCGGAGAGAAGAAAACGGGCACGG
>CABYSN010000012.1 GCA_902521645.1 Planctomycetota bacterium | reverse complement strand
GCATGGGGATGCCGTATTCACTCGCGGTGACGATGCTTCCGACGCCGACATGCATGATGAGCAGTTCGGCTTGCTTCATCAGATCGCGAAACTCATCAGGTCGGATCATTCTGGTGTGTTTCGAGTGCTTCGGAACCCATTCGGTGTCACCGGTCTGGATGAACACGTCGTCTCTGTTCCGACGACCAGCCCATTCGTCGACCGCCCGACACAGTCTGTCGAAGGGAACCTGCATGCCCACGGTCACGAGAATCATCCGCTCTGGCTCCCGGTGACAGCTGACTCGTTCGTGCAGAAATTCTGCAGTACCGATCCGTGGAATTCAGGTCCCTGAGGTGTGCTCAGATGCGGCCACTGCGTCAGCCACAGTCCGGCCCATCGTTTCGCCTTCTTCCCCGAGAGCGACATCTCCTCCATGTTGGCGATGGAATCGATCCAACAGGTTCGACATCCCAGGATTCTGCCAATCATCAAGGAGAGCAGACCTGGCGCCGCTCCGGTCGTGATGATGACATGCGGCCGGACTCGCAGGATCACGATCATCACTCGCACCAGCAGAATCAGCAGTCCGATCTTGTTCCACCTCGTGGCATCGGGAATGATGAAGAATCGCTCCGTCTGATCCTCCAGATCAACCCGGTACCCCTTTCGAACGGTGGCCCAGCTCACCTCGCAACCGTCGAAGCTCTCCTTCAGGCGTTGCAGTTGAACCCAGTGGCCTCCCCCGGAGCTCACCGCGAGGATGCGTTTCTTCTTACGAACTCTCGCCATGAGATCGAGGCTCCAAATCCCGTGCACGGGCTGACTGTCTCAACGGAATGAAAGCTTCCGGAATCGATCAATCGGACGTCTCATCAACTATCGGCTTTTGCGGTCTTTTTATGAGAAAACCACCTGAATTTCAGGTGGTTTTTCGGTGGTTGATCCTGAGTCTCAGGAACGGCTCACTTCATTCGGCGTCGGATGATTCCGGCACCGATAAGGCCGATTCCAGCGAGAAGAACGGGCGTGGGGACGGGGACCACTGTGAGCTGGTCCTGCTTGTCGGCGCTTCTGAGACCGACGAGCTTTTCACCGATGGAACCCCAACCGTCATCACCAAGTTCATCGATGATCGTCGAAGCTGCGATTGCCGCTTCGTCGACGGTGTTTGCCTGAAATGCACCAGTTCCGAGGGAGAGCTGTTCACTCGCTTCGTCGACGTTCGAAGCGTCGAAGTTCTCATGGACGATCTCCCAGAGAACAAGCTGGAAGGCGGATGATGCGACCGAGTAGTCGAATCCATCGAGGCTGGTGCCACTGGCGATCTCACCGGTCTTCCCGTCGATGAAGCGCGAGTAGAGATCCTGCACCAGATTCACCTGATAGCCGACCATCGGCCCGGGAGCCGGAGGTGTTTCAGGAACCGTGGTGAGATCCGTCGTTTGTGTGAAAGTCACGGTGTCGCCAATCGAGGCGCTCTCAAACACCTGAATGCAGTACGTGATCATCTCTCTGCCGTACTGGTTGCTCCAGACACGTTCCCCGGCCTTGATCGATGGGGACGTGAAATTGACGCCACCCTCCTGATCCCAGGAGTTTCTTCGGTCGAGACCCAGCGCGGACAGCTCGTAGCTTGGCATGGAGTTCAGCGTCATGGTGATGTCACTTCCGTCAGACGAGGTGTCTGCCACGGCGTAACTGCATGCCAGCATTCCAGTTGCCACTGCGAGAGCGATATTCATGCACGTCATGTCTTCATTCCCGTCCAATTGATCGCCGGCTCTTCCCAGGGCGGCTTAATCGTGACCCAGCCTGAAGTTGGACATCTGAGCACGAGTGCAGGTCAACCAATCCCTGCAAGATGCAACTATAGCTTTTCACCTCCCTGGGTTTGATCATGGAACTTTGGTTTTTTAGGTGAATGGAAACTTACAAACGCAGATGGGGAAAAGTCTTATAAAGGACCCATCGATGGCGTTTTTATCGGTCTGCCCAGCATTCGAGTTGTGTCACCGAGAGGCTGTGAACGAACAGTGCACAATCAGCCCCGTTCTCTGCCGGTAAAGGGCGATTTGCCGGAATTTGAATTCAGGCCCCCTTCTTCATTCATGGCCGCCTTGTTCTTTTCGGCGGCTTTCAGGCTCTTCAATCCAATGCCTGGGTCGCCCAGCGAGATCATGATGCCTGCAAACAGGAACAGTGGGATGTTGCCTTCTCCATGGCTCCCCGTGGCGGTGAACGAGATGACTGCAGTCAGAAATCCGACTCCGAGACCGAAGATCAGAAGTGTGTCATGCCTCTGAACGGACGTCTTGAGTGCCCGACCGATCGCCTTGAAGGCCATCACGATCACGCTGATCTGGAGAATCAGAGCGATCAGTCCTCCATTGAGTCCGGTCGTGATGTACTGGTTCGTGACGTCTATGAACGAGCGGTTGAACATTCGGTTGTTCGTGCCCATCACGAACCATTTCGTGAAGTTGTCGAAGAACCCATCGAACAACCGGTATCTGTGGTAACCGGTCGATCCGGAGACGAATGAGATCTTCGTGAATATGACATGGTGCAGACCGTTCGTGGATGCGACATGGAGGATCAGCATCACGGCCAGTGTGATCCAGAAGAAGGTTCGCAGGTGCCTTCTGAACTTGAAGAAACACCACCCTGCAATACCGATCAGGAGTCCGGCGATCGAGGTGCTGCTGTTGGTCATGAGTGCGCATATCACGGCAGTGATGAAACCGATCCAACCGATCATCAGATAAGAGAGATCGTTTTTCTTCGACATTATCTGTGCCATGAAGAGCGGTGCGAAACTCGCCCAGAAGACGCCGGCGGTGATGGGATGCACGAAGGATCCCTGGGACCGCAGCTTGCCGTCTCTCATCGCCGTCATCTCCGGAATACCGCCGAAAATCGCGAAGAAGTTGTATCGGGTGTACTGTTCGACCGTGAACGCGATGGCAACCGGTATGGCGATGATGCTCACGCCCAGAAGAAGCCCTCGCACGTCATCCAGATTGCGAACAAGAGCTCTTCCCGCAAAATAGAGACAGAAGGGCTCCATCATCTTTCCCGAAAGGGTCAAGGCCGGATTGATGCCACCACGCAGAAGTGTCGCGAGGATGACCGTTGTGACCAATCCGATCACGGCAAGGTCGGCTTTGCCGATTCTCACATCACGCAAGTCCCTGTAGATCAGTATTCTGATCACCATCAACAGCGAAATAGCCCTCAGGAAATGGAAATCCAGTCCAAAAACCGCAAAGCGTTGTGCCGGTGAAATGAAACAGGCGATGATGATGATCGGCCAGAGCAGATAGCGCCTTGGTGCGCAGAACGTCCAGATCAGACTGATGGCGAAGATCACTCCGGCAAGTGGATGGATCAGGTTCTGACCATACGTCTCCTGCAGGAAAATCTTGAAGTCTTTTGGGGCGCGTTGCTGCACGTTCGAGATCCGTTCATGTCTTCTGCACGCAAGTCGTGCGTCTGGAGCCTTCTTTTACGCTCAATTCAGATCATCGAGCGTGACGAATCGAAATCCTTTCGCCCGCGCTCGAATGACGATCTCGCGCGTGCACTCCAATGTCATGGCCCTGTACTCGCGATGGCTTCTCTCGCCATCATGAAGAAGCACCACACCACCGTGTTCCTCCAGAGAACGAAGCAGCCCTTCTCGATCTTCGGGAGCTGTCCCGAGGGTCGGTGCGTTGAGCGTGCGCCCGCGCGAGAGAAACCTACCGAGCACGCGGCGTGGGTTGAAACCGACCTTGCCGCTTCCGTGGCCCGTATCTCCTGAATCATGAGTCCACCAGATCATTCTGCAACCCTGAAGCCGGCAACTGAGCATTGTTCCGAGTGTGGCGTGGCCTTTTGGCGGCCTGAACCAGGAAACCGCGAGTTCTCGGTCTTTGAGAGCCTTCATGCCCTCCCGGCAATCCTTGATGCCTCGAAGGGGACCCACGCGCCATGCATCAAGATGATTCTGAGTGTGTCCGGCCACCAGGTGTCCCATTTTGGCGACCTCTCTCGCCATCACTTCGTTGTCGCAGGCCCTGGCTCCGATCATGAAGAAGCTCGCTTTCACCTGGAGCTCGTCCAACATGTCAAGGACCTTGCGAGTCAGCTCGGGATCGGGGCCGTCATCGAACGTCAACGCGATCAGCTTCTTGCGCCCGCAGACCTGTTCGATCTTTCTGGTCTGCATCCTCCTTGCAAACATGGGTGCACCAAACCAGAGACCGATGCTCATTGCGAGGATCGCGAGAACGCTGGTGATGTTGATCATCATTGTTCCTTCGAGAGCGATGATTGAGAGATCCCTTCGTACAGGCTCTTTGAATCGGTCGTGCGCCTACTGACTATCGGCCAGAGTCCTTTCCTATCACCCAGATCCATCGGATATCAAGGTTATTTTCGCGTCTGATCACGATTGCCCCCCGGTCTGGCCGATTTACTTGGAGATGTCCGAACCTTCCGTCCTGATCGCTGCCTGGTATTTCCCACCCGATGGAGGGGCGGGTTCTCAACGCCCCGCCTCCTTTTCGCGTCATCTTCCGGATCTTGGATGGGATTGCCGCGTGATCGCTCGTGCGGAGTCGATCGCTCGTGGTCGCTGGAATCATCTCGACGCCTCTCTGATGAATCAAAGACACCAATCGGCCGAGGTGATTCGCGTCACCGAGCAAGGTCCTTTCCTCGAGTCGTCATTCCCCGGAGAGCGATCGATCAAGTCCGAGATCGGCCCCTTCTGTCGTGAGGTTCTCGAGGAAGTCTCGCGAAGCTCTCCGGACGTCCTGCTCCTCACGATGAGTCCCTTCATCCTCTCCGAGCTTCTCATGATGATGCCGGAAGAGTCACGGACGAAGGTGGTCGTCGATCTGAGAGACCCCTGGATCCTCGATTACTGGGCGACATACTCTTCGATTGCAATTCGTCGAACACAACATCGCTTGATGCATCGGATGCTCGACCGGGCCGATGGCATCGTGATGAACACCGAGGAAGCCACTACCCAGTGCCTCGAGACATTCGGCGAGCATCTCGTGTCGAAGATGATCACCGTTGAAAACGGGTATGAACCAGAGGACATGGCCAAGTCCACGGCGTCCTCTGAAAACGTCCTTCGGATCATGCATGCGGGAACGTTCCATTGCGAGTCTCTGCAGAGACCCTCGGGGCTTCGAGCACGAATCGGTGCGTTTCGGCGCGCCTCCCGTGGAAGCATCGATCGAACAGGGCGCACTCCGCACCACCTCTTCGAAGCGGCTTGCATTCTGCGCGAGGATCACCCCCAGCTTGCGTCCCGACTCCGCTTCGACTTCCTCGGTGATGACGATGCCGGTCTTCATGCATGCGTTCACAGCGGTGGCTTCGCATCCCAGACCACTCTCCACGGATACGTCGATCATGATCGGATGCTTGAATTGATGGTTCATGCGGACGGACTGTTCCTTCCGGGGGCGAAACTCCGTGATGGAATCCGCGATCCCATCACGCCTGGAAAGACCTATGAGTATCTCGCTTCCGGTCGCCCGATCATCGCGGCCCTCCATCCGGGAAGCGGACTCGATCTCGTCACATCATGTCCGGGCGTCTTCGCCTGCGACCCATGTTGCGCGCGTTCGATCGCGCGTTCGATCCGAGAACTTGCCGATTTTCAGTCGGCCGCCGGGCAACGTGATCTCATCGAGGAGAGGCGCTCGGTCATGGCGCCGTACCGACGACGCGACCTGGCGATCCGACTCTCCGAGTTCATGAAGAATCTGATCAAGAAGGACGATGACGGAACGGACTCGAGACGATGAGCGAGCTCGAAATGAGATCATTCATGCAACGCGTGATCGCTGGATTCGCATGGCAGGGCTCCGGACGAATCGGGGAGCGAGTCCTGCGTTTCACTGTGAACATCATTCTTGCGCGCATTCTCACGGCAGGTGATTTCGGGCTCTTCGCAGCCGTCCTGGCACCGATCGCGGCTGTCGAGACCTTCACGTTTCTCTCAAGCGGACCATTCGTCATTCACAATGAAAGAGGTCGTGAGACCGGGGTCCTGCGCACGATCTTTCTCCTCAACGCCGCTCGTGGCATTCTTCTCTGTGCCTTGCTTTTTTCCTTCGCACCTCTTGTCGCCGACTTCTTCGATCGCCCCGGAATCCGTTCTCTGCTCCTGGTCATGTCCATCCAGCCGTTGATCGCCGGTTTCATGAGTCCGAGACTGCATGTCCTCGAGAAGGATCTCAAATTCAAACCCGTCGCCCTGAACGGTCTCATCGCAGCCGTCTTCGGATCATCGGTTGCATTGGTGATCGCCTTTCAATCACCTTCGGTGTGGGCTCTCGTGTACGGAAAGATCGCATTCACATCCGCATCCCTGGTGGGCTCATGGTTGATTGCTCCAATGAATCCCTTCCGCTCGCCCGACTTTTCCATCTTCGGGGATTTTCGTCGATACGCCCTTGGTGCGTTCGGGATTCCAATTCTCATCATGGCCGTCGGTCAGGCGCCCGCCATTCTGATCGGGCGTCTCGATTCGATGGAATCACTGGGCGTGTTCTCACTGACCTACCGGCTCGCCGAACTACCCGTCTTTCTCTCATTGTCCGTCATCGGTTCGGTGCTCATCCCAACCTACAGCACTCTTCAGGCCGACAGGCAGAAGCTGCGTCGGGTCTGGCTGCAAGCCTGGTCGGTGATCTGCATCGTCACCCTGCCGCTTGCGATTCTGGTCGCCTGGTCCGGGGATTCGCTTCCTCAATTGGTCTGGGGAGCGACCTACGTGACCGAACGTCCATTGGTCCCGGTCCTCGCACTGGTCGGATTTCTCAGCGGCATGCTCGCGATCACCGGTCCCCTTTTCTGGGGTGTGGGGCGACCTGAAATGGATCGCATGATGCAGCTCGTCCGCCTGCTGGTGGTCTACGGATTCGGGATCTCACTCGCCATCAATTACGGTGCCGAAGGCGTCGGATGGGCGCTCGCACTCGGTTTGATGGCAGCTCTGTCGATCGGAGTGACCGGTGCACTTGGCGTGGTCGGATCGACGTTCCTTGCCTTGCTTCGGAAGTCTCTTCCCTGCATCGTCATCGGCTCATCGCTTTGTGGTCTTCTCTATCTCGTCGAAGTCATGTTTTCACCAGTGGGTGTCGAGCGCCTTGTCTGGTCAGGTACCATCGGCCTGATCTGGGCGTTCGTCCTCATCGGTCTTTTTCTCCTCCCAAGAGGCGGAGCCAGACGGTTCGCCTGAGTTCATCACCGGCAGCTTGCCCGAAACAGGTTCTCCATGATCGATCAATTCACCTGGATTGAACTTCACGCCCGCGATGGTGTCGTCGAAGAGGCGGGCACGGTACAGGCGCGTTTCGGCCGTTCCGTTCCTGACGAGCAGGGACTGGAATGCGGAGTTTCTGGTGGCTGGAAATGGGATGGCGGGTCCTTGATCGTGGAGGCCGACCGGCACGGCTATCTTCCTCTCTATTACCACCACGGCACGAATCGAATCATCGTCTCGGATTCTCCATTGACGATCCTCGAACGTCTCGAACGTCGTGAAATCGACCCCATCGCCCTTGGTTTTTTCTGTCGTGCCGGTTTCCTGATCGGAGATCGCACGCTCTTTCAGGGCATCAATCGTGTGCCGTCGGCAGCTCGCATGAGATGGTCCGACGGGCACCTTGAGATCGAAACGTCTCGTTATGTCGAGGCGTCTCCTCCGAACTCGGTGCCCGAGGCCCTCGATGGCTGGATCGATCGATTTCAGACCGCCATGAAACGCCGTCTGCCTGACGATGAGTCCTTCGATCTTCCGCTTTCCGGAGGACGCGATTCACGCATGATCTTGCTCGAACTTCACCGTCATGGGCACTTTCCGCGACGAACGCTCTCTCTCGGTTCTCCCGCGGGAGATGATCCGAGCGATGTGACTCTCGCCTCTCGGGTCGCACACCGACTGGATGCGTCTTTCACGGAGATTTCTCCGCACCAGCCCGATTGGTTGAAGTCGGAACGTGACAGGCATGTCGCGTGTGGATTCGAGGCACTCGAACATGTCTGGCTCCTTCCTCTCTGGAACGAACTTCTCTCCGGTGGGATGCCCTGGTACGACGGACTTGGCGCCGGAAGTCTCACCAGAAATTCGGCGGCCAGCCCCGAGATGACCGAGCTTCTCCGCAGCGGCGACCTCTTCACCTGGTCACAGCGGTTTTTCGCTCTGACCGCTGCAACCTCACCGTGGTGGCTGGAGCAGATCATTGAACGGGCACCATTCGCCATCGCGAGCACCGACGAGGTTCTCTCCGACCTCGAGATCGAACTTCAGCGGCATCTCGAGGCACCCAATCCGATCACGAGCTTCACATTCGACAACTGGGGACGTCGTTCGATCGCCTTGAACCCGTTCGGCATCTGTCGTTCTCAGACGTCGATACAACTTCCATTCATGGACCGTGATCTCCTTTCATGGACCCGTTCCGTGCCTGTGGAGATGATGCATCAGAACGACCTCCAGACCGAAGCGTGCAAACGTCTCTATCCGGAATTTTCCGACATACCCTTCGATGCAGGGATCCCGCCCGCAGTTTCCAAGGCCTCGTTGTGGCTTCGTTACCGGAGAAAGCGTCAGAAAACACGTTTTTTCAAGGAAAACGCTGGTTATTTTGGGACATTGCCTTTCAAGGCCCTTGGTCACACTGAGGGCAAGTCGGCATCACATCGTGCCCTGGTGCTCATGTTGCATCTGGCATCCGTCGATAGTTTACTGTCCGGCGATTAGTCGGCGGAGTTCCTCAATCCTCTTGAGACTCTCGTTCAGGGCATCCACTTCTAGGGTCTTCTCATGTGTGCTTCAGATCATCGACATCC
The DNA here is from genome assembly GCA_902521645.1 of Planctomycetota bacterium. Taxonomy (GTDB): domain Bacteria; phylum Planctomycetota; class Phycisphaerae; order Phycisphaerales; family SM1A02; genus UBA8087. The sequence continues at coordinate 23,827 of CABYSN010000012.1, read as the reverse complement.
GATCAAGGGGGATCACTCTCCCGATCTCGAAGGCACGGGATTCGATCGGTCCGAATGGAATCCGGACGGTGAGATGATTCGCATGAAGAAGTTCCCGCAGTCCATCGCTGCACGGGCGCTCAAGCGGATCTTCAACCTTTTTCTGAGCATGTACGACAGGATGACGTTCGGGTCCATCGGGTCGGGTACCAGAATCTCGATTCCGAACTGGATCAAGGGAAAGCGATCGATTCATGTCGGCAAGAGCGTCTGCATCTGGCGATTCGCTCGGATCACCGCAATCAACCCGGAAAAGGGTCGCGCCGTGATCACCATTGGCGATGGCTGCATCATCCATCCATCGATACACATCTCGGCCGTCTCATCGGTCGCCATCGGACGGAAGGTTCTCATAGCGGCGAACTGCTACATCACCGACCATGATCACATGTGGCAGGATGCAGAGACCCCCGCCATCGAGAGTGAGTTTCTGATCGCACGAGAAACACGAATCAGCGACAACGTCTGGATCGGTGAAAAAGTAACCATTCTGAAGGGCGTCTCCATCGGATCGAACTCCATCATCGGAGCAGGGAGCGTGGTTACCAGGAGTGTCCCCTCGTTCTCGGTCGCGGCCGGCAATCCCGCGCGCGTGATCAAACGATTCGATCATGACGCACACGAATGGGTGAACGTCTCCGACGACTCCTGACCTCAGCCGAACATCTTTCGTGCGATCATGCGACGGTTCGACGACCAGACGAGACTCAGCAGGCCCGCCCCGACGGCGATCGATGCGATGATGACCAGGATCGAAAGGGGCATCGAGAGATCATGGATCAACGCACGTTGGACCAGACCCACTCCGAATGCACATGCAAGAACGAAAGCGGGTTTGAAGAACAGCGTCGCCGAGCTGAGATCCGGGATGATTCTCTTCAACAGGATGCATCGGACGAGCGTTGCGAGTATTTCTCCGAATGCCATGCAGTATGCGATTTCGAGAAGACTCCTCTGCGCATAGACCACCCATACGGAACCGACCAGCCCTGCCAGGGTCCAGATGTTCGCGTACATGATGATCTTGCTCTGGCCCATCCCAAGCGCGAAGGCCCTCGTCGATGCCCCGCTGATGCGCAACGCGCCGAACAGGCTCAACGCCACCAGGAACGGACCGACTGCTTCGAATCGTTCAGTCAGCAGGATGGGAATGATCACCGAACCACCTTGCAGGAGGATCACCGTTGCAGCGCCGAGAGTGAAGGCAAATCCTTGAATCTGTTCGAAGAGTCCGGCCAGATTCCTTCCACGTCGCTTGATTTCGGCGATCTTCGGCGAGAACACCTGGGTGATCAGCTTCGAACCGATCCTTCCCGGCATCATCGCGAGCATCACGCCCGCGGCAAGTGTCCCGACTTCCACCTTCGAGATTGAATAGCCGAAAAGAAACTGCGAGGCACTCACCAACTGTTCGCCACCGTGCTGCGCAAGAAACACCACCAGGCCTCCGATGATGAGCGGGAGGGTGAACTTGATGATCCTGATCGTGCTTTCATGGTCGTACCGCATGCGGTAGCGCCGCTTTGAAACCACGAAGGACATGATCACCGCGTTGATGGAATCGATGAATCGACCGATCAGCGGCACCCAGAAGCTGCTCATGAAAAGACAGAGAATCGAGACCATGATCGTCGAGATGACCGGGTTCACCGTCGTGGAGAGGGCAGTGGCCTCGAACTTCCGGCGTCGTAGTTGTCGATGAACGTCTATGTGGCACAACCCACGAGTCAGTGGAATCAGTCCCACGAACATGAAACCCATCACGTATTCACGTTCGTCGAGATCGTTGAACACCGCCAGTGGCACAGCCAGAAGAATCACGATCAGAAAGTAGACGCCTCCCCTCAGCACCTGCACGAACTGCAAGGCGTCACGAAATCGGCGGGTCCCACCCATGCGATCCTGGACCAACGTCGTTCCCGGATTGATCTCGAGAAGCCTGTTCAGGAGACCCAGCACCAGAAGCATCGGAATGGCAATGCCGTAATTCTCCAGACCGATCGTTCTCAAGATGATGAGTCGCCGGATGATCCCGGCAGCCTGACCGATGGCTTCGGAGCCACCGATCAGCATCAGCGCCCTCTTGCTTGATTTGCTCTTCTTTTTGGAAGGGTTGTCCCTGGTCATTCCTTGCCTTGAATCACAGGTGGGTATCCGAGTTCCGTGTAATCACGCTCGTACACTCTGAGAATTCTTTCAATGCTTTCCGAACTGATCGCCAGAGCGCCTCTGTCATATTTTCCGACCCTCTTCTTCTTGTTGATGTGAGGCACCACCGGATCGAGAATGATGTTCTTTTCACCAAGAAACGGGAGGAGTGACTCCGTCATGTTCTCCAGCTTGATTACTTTGTCGATGGGGCCATCCAGGAAGTCGACCTGGGGTCTCCAGTGATTGTCCCAGTAGATCTTGGTCTGTTTCAGTGAGCAATCGAGATGTCTGACGAAATCATTGAATTCGAGATCCGATGAAAACATCTGATTGGTCTGATAGGCCCATTCGCTGATCAGCCTCTGAAGCGGCTCTCTGACGATGGCGAACGAGGGTATGTCATCCAGATTCGGAATCTTCTCTTTCAGTTCGGAGTATCTCATGTGCTGGGACGACACCTCGTACCCACCGGCTGTGGTCGAGTAGAAAGTCATCGACCACCCCGCGTTCTTGAACATCATCTCGATGCTTGTTCCAGCCGCTTTGGGGACATGTATGAAGGCGACCTGTCTTCCGTTTTTCTCAAAGATCGGCATCATTCGTTCCCGAAGGGATCGGCTTCCAGAGGCTGCGTTCTTCAGAGCATACAGCTCAATCAGCGGCTTCGGAACCCGACATCCTTCTCGAGATCGGCTGGTTCTCGAGAAACAGAAAGGCAACGATGATTATCGACGAGCCGATCACCGTCGACACCCAGAGGCCGGCGACGATGCCTTCCGAGACGATGTCCGCGATCACACCAGCCAGTTCCGGATCGGACGCACGCAAGGATTCCAGTTTCGGAAGTTCTCCTCTTGCCGCATCAAGCACGATCGCCTGTTCCTTCTCACCCTGCAGACCGGACCCTTCGTCCGCATCTCGAATCAATCCGTTTTGAACGCCTGCAATCACCGCACCCATCGCTGCGATGCCGATCGCGGCTCCGAATTGTCGACAGGTCTGCAGAACACCGCTCGCCATGCCTCGCTTGCGATCGCCCACTCGCCCCATCCCGTCCGTGTTCGCCGGGAGCTGCACGAATGGTATGCCCAAGCCGACCAGTCCCATCCCAATCGCCATGATGAAGTAGGTCTGCATCTGGGTGCCGATCGCCAGGACGGCCAGTCCGATGGTCACCACGATTCCTCCGACGGCGACCGGTGCTCGCCCTCCGGACCGGTCGTACCACCTGCCGGCGAAATGAATCATGATCGCCGCAGGTACCAGAACCGGAAGCATGGCCACTCCGGCCTGGTCGGGACTGAAACCCATCACCACCTGCAGATGGATCGCGATGAATATCGTGATTCCCGTGACACTGGCCTGAGTGATGAAGAGAAGTATCGAATCACCGAGAAAAGATCGATCCGCGAACAATCTGAGGGACACGATCGGATCCTCGACCTTGAGCTCACGCCACACGAAGGCCGTCAGTACGAGCGCTCCCAGAACGATCAATCCCAGCGTCCACGGATTCTCCCAACCCCAGACGCTTGCCTGCTGGATGGGAATGATGAGACACGGGAGCCCCGAGCCAAGCAGGGCCGCGCCCCACCAATCGAATGCGTTCCCCCGGCTTCCCGGATTTCTCGGCTTGAGTATCAGAACCGCCATTCCAACGATCATCGCGATCGGCACGTTGATCAGGAAGCAATACCGCCAGGATCCGTACTCCGTGATGACTCCTCCAAGGACCGGACCTGCAGTGAGAAAGAGAAGGGGGATACCGGCATAGACCGCCATCGCCTTCCCTCGATCCTGGGGTGCGAACGATCCGATGACGATCGCACTCGAAGCTGGTTGCATGATGACCGCGAAAAGACCCTGGATCACTCTGAAGAGGATCAATGACGTTCCGTCCCAGGCCAATCCGCACAGACAGGAGGAAATGCCGAACCCCACGACTCCGATGAAGAACATCCTCGGTTTCCCGAAAAGGTCGCCAAGGTGACCCCCCAGCGCCATGAACGATGCAAGCACCACCATGTAGGCGACGATCACCCATTCGAGCATGTTCTGGCTGACACCTGGAAGAGATGTCTGGATCGACGGTAGCGAGACCGCCACGATCGTCGTGTCGAGCATGACCATCGCCAGTGATCCTGTCATCACCAGCAGGATCATCCACCGTTTCGGATCAGGCCTGTCTTGAAGGCGGTCTTCTTCTGTTCTTTTCTCTGTCACGAGGCGATCGCTTCTCAGTCTGATTTCGTCTCATCCGGTCTGGGCGCGACGATGACATCGACGTTGTATCTCGGCGAATCGCCGAGTGTTCCGACCTTCGGTTGCACGTACACGAGTTGCAATCGGGTTCTTCCCGGTTGCTGTGCGACGAATCGCAGGTACTGTTCGCTGACCTGGTCATCCTGGTTTCGCTGTGCCTGAGTCTTGCTGAATCTGCTGCCATCACCCAGCAACACCGATCGATCGATGGTCTTGTCGATCTCCCATTGGTAGCCGGTGGTGATGTTCGCTTCGAGTTGAATGACCAGTTGCTGGCCCGGGTGCAGGCGGACCAGTCTTCCCGAGTCGGCGAGGCCGATGAGTGCCGCGTCCGGTGACACGCCCTTTGGAAGCTGGGCGCAGGCCGCGAGTGAGCCAATGATCAGGATCATGGCCAACCTGCTGAAGCTCGTTCTAAGAATCATTGATGTCCGGTTCCTTTCATTCACCCGTTGCGGGCCTTGTTCAGATTATGCCCGTTTCCGTCGTCACTCGTGTTTGAATCGAGCAGAGGACAGGAAATTCATCGACAAACGGCTCTTCCCTTCGAGCGCGATGTCGGCAAGCCCCTCTCCGATGGCCGGAGCGAACTTGAAGCCATGACCGCTGAAACCACATGCCATGATCACACGATCGTGATCAGGATGTCGGTCGATCACGAAATGTTCGTCTCGGGACATCGTGTACATGCAGACCCTGGCATCGATCAAGGGTCCCGCCGCCGCAGGAATCCGGGTCTCGAGCTCTCGCGTCAGAAACGCCTCGTCGGCTTCACCGATGACCCTGTCGACCGTGTCTGGATCGCACGCTTCGAGCTGGTAGTGACGGGCCACCTTCGCTCCCGAGGACCCTGGCAATCGATCACAGAGAGGAAATCCGTATTGGATGGTCTCATCGTCATCCGCGAACAGCCATACGGGAAGTCTTCCTTCCCTCAGGCTCATCGGATTCGAAGGTCGTGTCCAGCCCAGCAGCTGTCTGGTCGGTTGCAGCTCGACATCGGGCGTGCGGACCAGATCATCCGTCCAGGGTCCGAGCGCGCAGATCACCTTCTCCGCGATGATCTCATCCCGCTCCAGGAGAATTCGCACGCCATCATCCTCCGGCCTCACCGACTTGATCGTCTGACCGCAGAGAACCCTTCCCCCGTGTTCTTCACCGTTCTCGAGAAAATGCCTGATGGCATGTTCCGGGCACACCACGCCGGCATCGGGTTCGTGAAAACAGACCTGCCCATCCGGAACTCGAAGTGCCGGCCAGCGTTTCGTGGTTTCGGATCCATCGAGCATGTCGTATCGGAGGCCATGAAGATCCGCCGCCATCCGGGAGTCTCCCACGTGTCTCCCATCTTCCTTGCCCACCCAGGCACCACCTGTCGGTATGAAGACCCTCCTCGAATCGTTCGCCTCGATCTCGACCCAACGTTCTCTCGCCCTGATCGCGAGCGGCACGTAATCGGGGTGTTCGAAGTAGGCGACCCTGAAGATTCGCGATTGTCCGTGGGAGGAGCCCAGTTCGTGCGGGGGTCGTTCTCGATCGATTCCGATCACATCGATCCCACGACGACTCAGTTCATGAAATGCGGCGCTACCGATGCCGCCAAGTCCCAGTATCGCGATCTGATGTCTGTGTGAAGTGGGCATTCCGGCTCCGATGTGGACCGGTCAACTCTACCACCTTTGATTTGGCCCGTAGTCGCGGATCTCACCCGTGAACATCGTCATCCAGACGTATCAACGTCGTTCTCTCACGACCATCAAGAACCGCTGTCGCCTGAAGATTCCATGGCCCTGGATGAAGGAGCACGGGTTCATCCCCGGTCGCCAGCACCACGATGGTGTCGTCGTCGAGGTTTCGGATCACGATCGGCGGATCGCTTTCCGTTTCGATCGTCATGGCATTGACCATGCAATCATTCCTGAGGTCGAAGGTCATCATGACCGTGGCGTCGCTGTCGATGGCGTCCGGACAACACGTCTTGAGAATGATCTCCTCTTCGATCACGAATATGGAGGCAGCCGCAAGCTCGTCATCGATGCCATCTTCCGCTTCGACCTCGTACGTTTCGCCGTCCCTGATGCGGGCTCGCAGGAGGTGCATGTTCGGACCGTCGTTCGATTCGACATGAGCACTGATCAGGATCGACTTCCATTCGATTCCCGGATCGCTTCTGGAGAACGAATCGGTTTTTTTCCGTGCAATTCTCTTCATGATGACCAGCTCCGGGAAGGGTTCGCTCGAAAGTGAAAGACACTTCCCTTGCTACGTCCACCGACACCGGCAAGGTTCGTCCGTCCCCGAAGATTCCGGTCAAGTCACCCGGATCGAATTGATTTGAAAGGGCGTGAAGTCCACCGATGAATTCTTTGACGGTTTAGTGGTTCTCAGAGCTCTTTCCAGCAGATCCACTTCCGTGATCTCCGATCCATGTCCGGAAAGATCGAGTTGCATTCTTCTTGATGCCCCCCTCTTCTCGACCAATCTGATGATCCTGCCTCCGCCATCCTCGGCATTCTTGATCGCGGCGATCTCGATGCCTTTCTCGAATTCAAGTCCGGGAATCAAGGCATGGCCGTCTCTCAGGCCCCCCTTCGATCCGGCGCATGCCGGAGTGCATCTCATCGGCATGCCCAGGCTCTCGGCCGAACCATCGACATCGGCGGCTCTCCAGTCTCCCTGGTGCGGCATGACCGCATAGGTGAATTCATGCACCCCACGATCGGCTTTCGGATCGGGGAAGTCGGTCGATCGCACCAGCGAGAGTCCGAGCGTCCTGTCGTTGCATGAACGTCCGAGCCTCGAACCGTCATCGAGCACTGCGAGGCCCCTGCCAGGTTGGGAAAGATCCATCCATAGGTGTCCCGGCACTTCGAACGCCGCCTTTTCATGCGATGTGTTCCGGTGTGTGGGTCTTTCCAGCGATCCGAATTGAATTCCGTAGGTCGCGTGTCTGCTTCTGATTCTCGGGGTGAATTCGGCTCGGAGTATCGTGTCGTCCTCATGCCAGTCGAGTCTGGTCTCGATTCTGACGATCGTGGCGTCCGCTTCAAGGACGTACCTCTGAACGATCGAGCTCGCCTTGCCAAGCGTTCTTCGAGACTCGATCACCCCTCTGAGCCTGGAATCCTCCACCAGTGTGATCGAATCGGCAGGTGTGTCCTGTTCTTCACGATGATCGATGTAATCACGATCGAGGTCCCATGCCTGCCAGCGCCGGGGTCGATCCGCATGAAGAACGAGCCTGTTGAGTGGTTCTTCGAGGGGGAACGGCTCACCTTCGACGGTCATTTCGGAGATGGCACCCGCATCATCGATCACGACCTTCAGTCTTCCGTTCTCCAGCGTCCGTGACGTGGAGACGACCGGATGATCCGGTTCGGTGTCGACCGCGACATCGACCACCCGAAAACCCATTGCAGGCACGTCTCGTACGAATCGCGGCCCGGCATCCGTTTCGACGACGGCATTTCTCCCGGTCGAGGACGGGTTCCAGATCAGAACGGGTCTTTCGCAAGAACCGACATCGAACTTCGGGGCAAGGTCCCTCAGACCGTCGCTGATTCGAGTGATCGAATCGGAATGCAGATGATCGAGCTCTTCATGAGCTTCCTGGTAGACCTTCTCGATCGACGAACCGGGCAGGATGTCATGGAACTGATTCAACAGAACCGTCTTCCATGCCCGATCCAGCCATGCCGTGTTTCGACCCGTACGATCCGCATCATCGAGAACGTCCAGCGCTTCGATCTCGCGCAGTGCTCTCTCGGCGTTTCTGTTCGCGGCCTTCAAGCGCGCATGGGTGGTGTAGGTTCCCCGATGCAGTTCGAGATACAGCTCACCGTCCCAGACGGGTCTCGGTCCGTCCGCCTCCGATTCGGCATGAAGGGTCCTGCAGAATTGAGTGGCGCTTTCCTTTCTGATCGAGGGGAGTCCCGCCGCCTGCTCTGCGAATTCTGAATTCAGGATCTGCTCATGATCCGGTCCCCCGCCTCCGTCACCCCACCCGTAGGGTTGGAGCCACGATCCGGTCCCCTTTCGATCGCTTTCATTCAGACGATGCTCTGCGTCGACGAAATCCTGAGGATGTATCGATGAGTTGTAGTTGTGTCCGGGAGTGAAGTGGGTCAGGACTTCGGTTCCGTCTATGCCACGCCAGTTGAAGGTCACGTGCGGGAATCGGTTCGTCTCGCACCACGCGATCTTGTTGGTGATGAACGTGTCGAGTCCTGACAGTCGGCATATCTGGGGAAGGGATGCGGGAAAACCGAAGGTGTCGGGAAGGTAGAGCGCCTCCTGGGGTGCGGATTTTCCGAACCGATCGGCGAAGTACCGTGTGCCATGAAGGATCTGTCGGATCAGCGATTCGCCGGAAGGTATGTTGGCGTCGGGTTCGATCCACATCGCTCCGAACGGTTCCCATCTCCCTCGTTCCACCCAACGAGTGATTTCAGAGAACAGTTCCGGACTTCGTTCCTCCATCCACGCGTACTGCTGGGGCTGGCTGCAGAGAAAGTTGAAGTCATCGAATCTTTCCAGATTGCGAAGCTGTGTCGCGAAGGTCCTGAGACATTTTCTTCGGGTCTCGGACATGGGCCAGAGCCAGGCCGTGTCGATGTGGGCGTGTCCGATCGTCGTGCATTGTGATCGCCTCTTGTCGCCATCCGAGAGCACATCCTGAAGACGATCCATCTGCATCGTCACGTCGACTGTCCCACCCGAATGCAGGATCGATCTCTTGATGTCTCGCAGTCCGGATTCCAGACGGTGTCCGAGGCTTTCTCTGGCATCCGTCGTCTTCAGCAATCTCACGGCGAACATCCATGCCGAACAGAATCGTGCCATCGCGTCATCTCTGAGTTCGAGAGAGGCTTCCTCGAGGCGACCCGGTTCATCCTCCCGCCACCGGCCGTGTTCTTCCGCATGTTCCCACCAGAACAAGGATGCGCCCAACGGTCTGTTGCAGGCGGCTTCTATGAGAAAATCGACCTCACTCGAAAGAGCGCCCTCATCGAATCGTGCATGGTGGTGGTAGGGATCGAATCCTTGATATGGCACGCCATCCTTCCACAGCAAGGCTTCGGTCCCACATGAAAAGTGCAGATCGAGAGCTCGATGGCGCATCTCCAGAGGAACTTCTCCGCGCAGTCTGAACCACGCACTCGACCAGACCGGCCCCCATCGCCAACCGTTCTCGATCGGTGAGAAGCTTGATCGAACGGCATCCGTGACGCTCAGGTGTTCCGAGCACTGGTGGACTTCGACGGAAAGCGGGACCGTTCGTTCGACGATCTTCGGCGCGAGCACGTCGTCATGGAAGGTCTCGAACCCGAGCGCTGCATATTCGAGGTCACTGAGCATGATCGGAGTGTAACGGGGTGGCGGCGTGACTTGAAGAAACTTCTCTTCATGATCCGTGCCACGAATCGATCAGACGACTTCGGCATCCCTTCGGCCGTCGTTTCCCGGTAGTGCCGTCTTCTCGATCCCGCCCCATCCGGCTGGGATGTTGAGAACCTCGAAACCTCTTCGTGCCAGCATCGAACAGGCCGCCGCGCTACGCACCCCCGCCTGACAGTGCACCATGAACGGCCCATCTGAATCCGGGAGATCCTCGAGATGTTCCAGCAACCTGGTGTGGGGAACGTTGACCGCCCCCTGGAGGTGGCCGGCGTCGTACTCATCGGTTCGTCGGACATCCAGAACCGGTGTCCCTGAATCGAGTTGTTGTGCGAGTTTCGAGAGCGGTACGTCCTCGATGCAGTCTGTTCGTATCCTTCCAGCGGATCGGTGCTCCTCGAATGAATCGATCGGACACCATGCTTCCACCCGATCAAGACCTATTCGAACGAGACATCTCGTCAATCGTTCGACATCCTCCGGGCGACAGATCAGTGCGATACGTTCGTCCGGCATCACGTATGAGCCGACCGAGGCGCAGAAGAAAGCCCCCGTTCTCGACCAGAGGGCTCCCGGAACATGTCCGGATCGAAACGTATCCCAGTCGCGGACGTCGACCACCACGCGTCCGTCGTCTTCGAGTTCCGCCGGCGTGCACCGCTTCGGTTCCGGCATCGAACCCAGAGGTGGCACGCCATCCCGGTTCTGCATCTTCATTCGTGCGAAGTACAGCGGCGGTGCGGGCTGCCCTTCCAGAATGGCGTGCACGAATCGATCTTCATCATCGACGATGGACATCGCCGCGTTGAATCGACGCTCGTATCCGACCGTCGACTGGGGGATGGCGCCAAGAGCCTTCCCGCAGGCACTGCCCGCCCCGTGTGCCGGAAGCACTTGGAGGTAGTCAGGAAGTTCCAGAAAGTCCCTCGTGGATCGGGCGAGTTCTCGTGCCGATCGCTCCATCACGCCTTCGTGTCCCGCCGCTCTCTCCAGAAGATCGGGGCGGCCGAGATCGCCGACGAACACGAAATCACCGCTCAGAACTCCAAGGGGTTCATCGGCTCCACCACCGATGTCGGTGACCATGTAGCTGAGATGTTCCGGGGTGTGGCCGGGTGTGTGACGTGCCTCGAATTCGATTCCTCCGACTCGGAATGTCTCTTCGTGTCGGAGCATGACATGATCAAAGGGCGTCACCCATCGCGCCGACCAGTCCTCTCCTCCATGGCCGGAGAGGTAGAGTGTCGCGCCGCTGGCTTCGGCAAGTGCCTGTGCTCCGGACAGGAAGTCCGCATGGACGTGCGTCTCCGCCACCGCCGTGATCCGCAATGCATGATCCTCCGCCAGCTCGATGTACCTGTCGATGTCCCTGGCAGGATCGATGATGATCGCTTCGCCGGTCTTCTGGCACCCGATCAACCAGGCGGCATGCGCGAGGTCCTCGTCATAGATCTGTCTTAACAGCACGTCGGTCTCCTGCTTTTCTCCGATTGTCCAAGATCGGATGACTTCTGTCGAGTGGCGAATCACCTCTCCTCAACGGACCCTGCGGCAGTTATCGTGTGGTGATGAACGATATCAATGAAAACGATCCGACCGGCCGCATCGAACGAATCATGGAGGAACGTGGTGAAAGTCCGTTCTTCGACGCGGCCAACACGCCTTCCCGCTACGACTTCATCCGGTTTCTGGAAGGCCCTCAGAAACATGGTGTCGACCAGGAGATGCTCGCACGGGTCAACGAGGAGTTCGAGGAATCCATTCGCGTCTTCGGATCGATCGGACCCTGCGTGACATTCTTCGGAAGCGCTCGGACATCGGAAGAAGACCCTTCGTACGAGATGTGTCGACGAACCGCCGCACTGGTCGCCCGCGAGGGATTCAGTGTCATGACCGGGGGCGGACCGGGCATGATGGAGGCGGCCAATCGCGGAGCGTCCGAAGCGGGTGGACGTTCGATCGGAGCGACGATCGAACTGCCACACGAAGAGTGCGCCAATCGCTTCGTCAACAGACAGGTGTCATTCACGCACTTCTTCGTACGCAAGACCATCCTGGTCAAGTATTCATATGGATTCATCGTGATGCCCGGAGGGCTCGGGACCATGGATGAATTGATGGAGATTCTCACCTTGATCCAGTGCGGAAAGATCAGGGATTTTCCAGTGGTTCTGATGGGTACGGACTACTGGTCGGGCCTGGTCGACTTCATGACGAAGAAGATGATGGCTGATGGCATGATCGATCCCACCGATCTCGACCTCTTTCATGTGACGGATGATCCCGAGTCCGCGTGCGCCTTCGTGACTCGAATCGCCGTGAAGAGGTTCGAACTGCACAAGGGAGCGCCCTCCGCCTGTATCCTCGACTGGCAGGAGATGCGTCGTCATGAATCATCCTGAGTTGAACATCTATCTTGCCGGTGAAGTGCACACCGACTGGCGTGACCGGATCGCTGAGGGTGTCCTCGCGCACGAACTTCCGGTGACTCTCACCGCGGCGAACACCGATCACCCTTCAAGCGATGCGTGCGGTGCCAGCATTCTCGGAGCGGAGGATCAACGTTTCTGGCATGACCACAAGGGTGCCAAGTTGAATGCCATCCGAACCAGAACCCTCATCTCTCGTGCCGACATCGTCGTGGCTCGGTTCGGCCCCAAGTATCGACAATGGAACGCGGCCTTTGATGCCGGCCTGGCGGTGGCTCTGGGTGCCTCATTGATCACACTTCATGATGAAGATCTCGATCATGCTCTGAAAGAGGTCGATTCAGCCGCCCTTGCGGTGGCACGAACCCCGGATCAGGTGATTTCCATCCTTCTATACATCATTGAATGTCGGCTTGACTCCAAACTCGCTCCAGGGGGCTCTGATGTCTGATCACACTCGAACGATTGCGCTCATCAGCGAGGTTTTCTGGCAGGAAGATGGCCGGGAGAGACTTCTAAAACGACTGTTTGAAGCCCGCGAAATGGGTGCTCAAGTTGCTGTCATACCTGAACTTGCATTAAATCCTTGGTCCCCGTTCAGCAAGGATCAGAAGGCTTCCGACGCAGAGTCTTCGGGCGGGCCTCGGTGCCAGATTCAGATGGAGGCCGCTCGCGAAGCCGGGATCGGCTTGGTGGGTGGAGCCATCCTGTTCGATGAGCATGGCGCTCGTTTCAATACGGCTCTGGTCATCAACTCTTCTGGAACCCTCGTCGGAAGCTGGAAAAAGGCCCACATTCCCGATGAGCCCGGTTTCTGGGAGGTTGATCACTACGATCGAGGAAATGACCCGCTGACACCCATCGATGGTCTGGGTTTTCCATTGGGCGTCCAGATCTGTTCCGATGCCAATCGGCCTCAGGGCACTCAGCTTCTTGCCGCTGCTGGGGCGGAATGTGTGGTCGTACCCAGAGCGAGTGAATCCGCGACCTGGCATCGCTGGCGCCCTGTTCTCATTGCGAATGCCCTGACCAGCTGTTGCTGGGTGGCGACGGTCAATCGACCGGAACCCGAAGAAGGGGTTCTGCTGGGCGGCCCCTCCTTTGCAGTCGATCCCAATGGTGCAGTTCTGGTCGAGACGACCGACCCGGTCTGCACATTCAGCTACGACGCCCGACGCCTTGGCGAGCATCGTGCGGCATATCCCGGCTATCTTTCGATCCGTTCCGATCTCTATGCATCGGGGTGGTCCGCGATACCCCCTCGTTTCTGACACCCCGAAACCGCCATCTATACTTCAATGACGTCCACGGCTCGTCTCATCGAGTCGATGTCCTTCAATGGAGTGTCTGATCATGTGTTCACCTTGCGTCTCGAAGAGATCGATGTCGTTCCTGGCTCTCATCCTGTCCGTGTTTTCCTGCGGCCTCTTTGCAGACGAGTTCAGGAGCACCTGGCAGAACGATCTCGACCGGACATGGGTCGGTCGTGACTACCACGCCAACAGGTGGCAGGATTGGCGGGTTCATGATGGAAGACTCGAGTGCCTTGAAGCCGGTGTCCGACTTCCCATGCGAACCGTGCAGGTCCTTCCCGAAGTTCTCGAACCTGTGAACGGCCGCATCGAACTCAGCGTCATGCTCGGCGAGATCGAGGTCGGTGCCGCTTTCGGAGAGAATGCATGGGCCGGTCTCATGATCGGTTCCGGCGGTCCTGAAATCGATTACCGTCGCACCGCTCTGGTCCATCATCTACCCGCGGAGGATGGCGGCATCATGGTCGTCGTCGATGGGCATGGCATGGTTTCCATTCGTGACAACGAACGCGGTATCAAGGGTCGTTCGGCCTGGGTGATCAGCGGTGACGTCGATGCCACCGATCTGCCCGAACTTCCGGGTCTGGTTCGTGCTGCGTCGATCGAAGGTCAACGGATACCGGCCGACGGCGTGGAACTCCGCGTGACCATCGAATGCGATGATGATGGTTGTTCGATCCATGCACGCGTACTGGACTCCGAAGGTGACCAGGTTCTTTCGGGCGTGCATGTCGATGACGTTCCTCTCAAGAAGGTGCAGGGTTCATTCGGGGTCATCTCACATCATGGCCCCGGGGATTCGAAGACCGGTTGGTGGTTTCGAGGACTGCATGCGTCGGGTCCCGGCGTGCTTTCAGTCTCGGAAAGAACATTCGGACCCGTCCTCGGCGTGCTTTACACGCTCGACCGCAACGTCATGACGATGATCGCGCAGTTTCCTCCCATCGGATCGGATGACAACCAGGAGGCGACTCTTCAGATACAACCCGAGCCTCGTGCGAACTGGGTGCCCGTCGGCACATCCCGGATCGATCCCGACAGTCGAACCGCACGCTTCAGGGTCTCCGATTGGAACGACACCGCGGACATCCCCTATCGCGTCGTGTACAAACTCGCGCGCCGTGACGGAAGTTCGATGGTCGATGAATACCATGGCGTGGTCCGCAAGGAGCCGGTTGCCGGCGAGCCTTTGTCCATAGGGTCTTTGTCCTGTCACAAGACCTACACCGGCGGCCTGGCCTGGAATGGGAATGGGTTGTGGTTCCCTCACGAAGAGCTTTTCCGGGCGGTCGAGAAAGCCGATCCGGACATGCTGTTCTTCGCCGGCGATCAGATCTATGAAGGTGATCTGACCCCCGCGAATCAACGCAGTGAAGACGCCTTCATACTCGACTATCTCTGGAAGTACACCCATTGGCTCTGGGCCTTCGGTGATCTCACGCGCAACCGACCGAGCGTCGTCATCCCCGACGATCATGACGTGTATCACGGCAACATCTGGGGCGCGCAAGGACGTCGCGCGAAGCGGACGCCGGAACACAGTGCGCAGGATTCGGGTGGGTACAAGCGACCCCCCCGCTTCGTCAATGCCGTGCATCGGACGCAGGTCGGAAATCTCCCCGACCCATTCGAGCCTGGCGACATCGGTGCGGGTTATTCGACCTATCACACCGATCTCGAATACGGCGGCGTCTCATTCGCCATTCTCGCCGATCGCCAATTCAAGGATTCACCCACCATCGCCGTGCCCGACGGGAATGTTCGAAACGGCTGGTTCACTGCGGAGGGTTTCGACGTCGTGCGTGATGGCGGCGCACCGTCCGCGTCACTGCTCGGTGATTCGCAGGAACGTTTTCTCGAACAGTGGGCGAACGATTGGAATGATGATGTCTGGATGAAGGTGCTTCTTTCCCAGACGCCGTTCGCATGCGTTCAGACACTTCCGCGTGGCGCGAAAGGCGGCGTGCAACCTGCATTGACCATCTTCGAACCCGGAGGTTATGCGGAGAATGATGTTCCCTGTGCGGATGCTGACAGCAACGGGTGGCCGATGGTCGCGCGTGATCGAACGCTTCGACTCGTTCAACCGGCACACGTCCTTCATCTCTGCGGTGATCAGCACATCGGTTTCGCCGCGCAGTACGGCGTCGAAAACCAGCGCGATGGTGGTGTGGTCTTCTGCAGTCCTGCGATTGCAAACACGTGGCCGAGAAGATGGATGCCACGCGAACTCGACTCGAACGCCCCCCGCCCTCTGGGTGAACATCTCGATGGGTTCGGGAACATGATCGCTGTGGACGCGGTGGCCAACCCCTATCGACGCGGCCACGAACCTTCCGCGCTTCATGATCGCAGTCCAGGTTTCGGACTGGCGCTTCTGAATCCGCTCGAACATCGGATCGTGCTGGAAGCCTGGCCTCGCGCCGCGGGACTGAGTGAGGAAGTCGACCAATACGAAGGATGGCCTCTCACCTATCGGACCACGGATCTTGCCGGAAGCCAGTGGCCATGGGCCCTTCCCCCGCTTTCTGCCTGGTCCGAAGTCCCCATGCACGGAGACCTGTGTCGGATTCACTCGAGTGATGATTCTGGAGAAGCTGATGAGTTGATCAGGGTCTTCCGTTGGAGTCATTCACTTGACGGGGTCGATCTTCGGGTGCCTGATTCCGGTGAATACATTGTCGAAGTCATCTCCAATGATGGGCTTCGCACCCCCACGGTCCAGGCCTTGACTTCTGTCCCGTCTCCTACGACGGAGTAGTTCTTCCTAAATTCCCGAAATACTATCTAAATGTTTCTAAATGCATCGAATATGTGTCGATCTGCGCTTTACTGCGTTCTTACTATTTCCTCGTAAGCAGCAAGCTTCTCCCTTTGGCTTTTTTCGGTGTCTCGGCCCGGTTGACGTTCCACGTGGAACGTGCGATATATGTCCTTCGGTGCCCAGGGTCGGGCGCGACACTTGAAAGGATTCATCATGGCAGAGCGCACAAAGAAGAGTTCGGTTGGCCGTCCCAAGTCTGGGGCCAAAGGGGATGCGGCTTCAAAGAAGAAGCGACGACTGGGTCGTGGGCTTGGCAGTTTGCTGAGTGCTCCCGTTGATGTTGAGACCGGGGCTGCGCGTTCCACGGGGAACAGGGCTTCTGGTTCGGGGGTGGTTCCTTCTCCAGCGGCTCCCGCGCTTTCGAGTCCTGGCTTGGAGGTCACTGATCGTGCTGTTTCAGGCAGCGTCTCGCCTGACATGGGAGGGGTCACGGCTGGTGCTTCAAGTGACCCGCAGGTCTCCATGGTTCCCACTGACTCCGTGGTTCCCAATGCCTTTCAGCCTCGAGAGGACTTTGATGAGTCAGCGCTTCGTGAGCTTGCCGCCTCGATTGATCGCTCCGGCTTGATGCAGCCTTTGGTTGTTCGTTCCACGGGGAACACTGGTTCCTGGGAGCTTGTGGCAGGGGAGCGACGCTTCCGTGCGATGCAGTCCCTGGGGCGCGCGATGGTTCCTGTGATTGCCTTGGAAGTGGATGATCAGGCGGCGGCGGAATTGGCTCTGATTGAGAACGTTCATCGTGAGGACCTCAACCCGATTGAACGCGCCCGTGGGCTGGCGCGTTTGCGCGATACCTTTGGCCTGACCCAGAAGGCGTTGTCTGAGCGTGTTGGTCTGGATCGTTCTTCGGTTGCCAATCTCCTTCGGGTTCTTGATCTGGACGATTTTTCATTGGCGGCCGTCCGGCGGGGGACGCTTTCTTTGGGGCACGCCAAAGCGCTTCTTTCCTTGACCGATCCTGTTGTGAGGCGAGCAACCGCAGCTGCCGCAGTGAATGGGGGATGGTCCGTTCGTGAGCTTGAGCGACGCGTTCGCTCCTTGGTCCAAGCCAAGGATTTGACGGATCCGAAAGCAGAGGCAAACAGTCCGATAACTAGGCGACAAGCCAACGTGGTTGATCTTGAGAAGCGCCTGACCGAGATGCTTGGCTTACGGGTTCAGATTGTCCTTGGCCGGAAGAAGGGCACCGGCAAGCTCCAGGTGTCCTTCGAGACCCTTGAAGAATTCGATCACCTGACGGAGCGCCTTGGGCTGCCTGGTTCATAAATGCGCGATCTTTCAGCTTCATACATCTAAATATCGCTATCTTTCGTGATCTCTCTTGATCATGCCAGATTTCGACCCTTTCTTTTCGTGGTTGAAGACTCAGAGTCTCTGCCTTGGAGAAATCTGGGTGGTTTCTTGTGAGTTGGGTTCAGACGGTGCTTTGGACGGTCGATCTCTCTTCACGACCGCCGACCTTGAATCACTTGTCTCTCTGAGTGATTTCATGACTCCCAGTGGATTCATGCACACGTGGTCGAGGAGACCGCATCGATGCATGACTTGAGTCAATTCGAATCCGAACACGCAGTCGCGGGCGCCCGGCGTCTTTTTCAGAAGACCCTCTCTATCTGGGCATCCGAATTGCTTGAGTTGGAACGGATCAGTTCTCGCGTTCCAGCCTGGGACACGGCGATACCGCTCTCCGAGAGTGATGGTTGGTCGATGGCCGCCTGATATCGCCGATGTTTGACCGACAGGTTGTTTCGTGGGCTTTGACGCTGATCTTCGCGTCATAGGAGTCAAGCATGGGTGGCATTTCAGCAGGCGTCGGACTCATCAGTGGTATCGATACCACCTCGTTGATCGAGCAATTGCTCGCCGTCGAGTCACGAATCAAGTTTCCAATACAGGCGAGAATCGCCCGCTTGTCGACGGCAAAATCTGCCTTGCTCGACATCAATTCGCGCTTGTTGAATCTCCAGGGCACGGCCAGTGCGTTTCGAACCAATGATATTTTCAATTCAGTTCTGGCGACCTCTTCCAATTCTGATGCGTTGAGCGTTCTGGCGTCCGGCAACCCACAACCCGGTTCCTATGCATTCATCGTGAAACAACTCGCCTCGAGCTCACAGTTTCTCTCTCACGGTTACGCGACACGCGACAGCACTCCGCTGGGTCTTGACTCTCTGGGAATCGAACTTGGCAACGGGCGTCTCACGAGTGACCAGCCGCTTTCGGAACTCAACGGTGGCGATGGCGTCCAACGTGGTCGATTCATGATCACCGATCGCTCGGGTGGTACCGCCGAAATAGATCTTTCCGATGCCACCTCCCTGGATGAGGTCATCGACGCCATCAATGGCGCCTCGGGCATCTCCGTTTCCGCATCGATCGCCGGCAATGGATTGGTGCTCGAGGATCTCTCCGGTGGCAGTGGAGCGATCACCGTCGTCGACGGTGCCGGAAGTTCAACGGCTTCCGATCTCGGGATTGCAGGGTCATCTTCGAACGGCACGCTCGTCGGAACCGATGTGAACGTGCTCGGCATGAACAGCACGTTGTCATCGTTGAACGATGGTCGTGGCGTGTTGATCAGGGATTCGGTGACCGATTTCGTTCTGAACGTCCAGGGCAACGAATATCAAATCGATCTTGGTCGCGTTGATTCGCCGATCACCGGCGAGTCCCTGCTCTCAAAGTTGAACAACGGCCAGGGCATCGCGATCAATGATGATCCCGAGCAAGGTGATTTCACAATCGTGTCCTCAACCGGAGTCTCCGTCACCATCGACCTCGGCAGGGTTCTCGATGAAGACGGTCTCACAATCCAGGATGAAGTCGAAACGGTCCAGGATCTGATCGACCGCGTGAACGGCGCGCTCGCCGACGAATTCGGAGCGGGTGGCGTGACGATGACGCTCAATGCCGACGCGAACGGATTCGTGATGAACGACACGCTTGGAGGTCCGGACGAGCTTCGCGTCGAAGGGGAGGGGATCGGTGGCGATTCGACCGCGGAAGACCTCGGAATCTTCGGAACGGCCGTCGCGGGCACGTTGCAGGGTGATGTGCTTCGCAATGAAGTCCAGACAGCTCGTGCAACCACCATCCAGGATCTCGCCGACAGGGTGAACTCGGCGACCGGGGGAAGGGTGTTCGTGAACATCACCTCCGACGGTCAGGGAATCGAGTTCACGGCCGAAGGTTTCACACTTTCCTTGGGCGAAGGCTCGCCCGGTTTCACCGGCGATGCCGCGGACATACCCGTTCGAACACTGTCCGATCTCGGTTTCGAGGTCGATGGGACATCCTCCACCTTGTTGTCCGGCGAGAGAGTTCTTTCAGGGATGGGTACCTCATTGATCTCCGGCCTGAACGGCGGTTCCGGACTCGGCACCGGCGACAGTCTGACCATCGCCGATTCCGGTGGCGAAGTCATCACCATCACCGGGTTGTCGAACGCTCAGACGATGTCCGAACTCATCGAGATGGTTCAGGAACAGATCGCGCAGTCCTCGGTACAGGTCGAATTCGGTCTCGATCCCTCCGGGTCGAGCCTTCAGGTCGTCGACAAGAACCCCGGGAACCTTCAGGTCCTGTCTGTTTCGGGAGATCTGGCCGAGGCTCTGGGACTGAATGCGGTCGTTCTCGGCGACAAGATCACCGGTGCCAATCTCGAACTCCAGTACGTCACGCAGTCGACTCGCCTTTCCGACATGAATTACGGCCGTGGAATCGGTTCCGGTTCATTCCGTCTGACGGACTCGACCGGGGCGACCGCCACGGTTCAAATCGGAAGTGACGTCGAATCGCTCTATGAGGTGATGAAACTCATCAACACCCGAGGACTCGCGATCCGAGCCGAGATCAATGCGAACGGTGACGGTCTCGAGCTGATCGACACCACGGCGGAAACGGGATCCGTCGCCGTCTCCAAAATGAAGGTCGAGGATCTTTCAGGGACCGTCGCGAGCGGCTTGAGGATCGCCGGCGAATCCGAGACCGTCGGCGGTCTGATCGATGGTTCCTATTCAATCAATGTCGATCTCGATCCCACCGACACGATGGATGATCTGATCGCGAAGCTCGAGGAAGCGAAGGCTCCGATCTCCGCGACGGTCCTGAACACGGGTGATGGAAGCAAGCCATGGTATCTCAGCATGACATCCGACATCTCGGGCGCTGCAGGAGAACTGGTCATCAACACCGGGGGCGTCGATCTCGGACTCGATCAATTGGTGAAGGGCGAGGATGCCCAGGCATTCATCGGTTCGGACGATCCGGCGACCGGACTCCTGGTCTCCTCTTCCACGAATGAGATGAACGGTGTGATCGAAGGTCTGTCGATCGATCTGAATCAGGCTGGTCCCGAACCCATCACCATCAACATCGAACGGGATGATGATTCCGTCGTCGCCGCGGTCAAGGCGTTCACCGACGCGTTCAATGAAGCGATTTCGAAGATCGATGAATACGACAGTTATGACTCCGAGAACGAAGTCCGCGGTCCTCTGCTGGGCGACTCGACCGTCGGCCTGGTGCGCAGTCGACTCTTCTCGACCCTTCAGCAGAAGGCTCAGGATGTGGACGGTCCGTATCAGTATCTGTCGCAGGTCGGTATCAGGCTCGGTTCTTCCGGGGAGATCGAATTCGACGAGGAGAAGTTCCTCACCGCCTATCAGAGCGATCCGGCGGGGATGGAAGCCCTCTTCAACACCTTCGATTCACAGACCACCACCTCCGAGGTTCTCGGTGAACCCGACTCCGGCATCAGCGTCGAAGTCGACAACACGGTGTATGTCTCTCTCGGATTCGGTGATCTGTTCGATCGCCTGCTTGATGATCTGACCGATTCGACGACGGGCGCCGTGACACTCGCCGACGAGCGCTTTCAGATTCAGATCGATTCGCAGAACGATCGGATCACCCAGATCGATCAACGTCTCGAGGCCAAGCGTGAGAAGCTGCAACGTGAATTTCTCGCAATGGAGACTGCGCTGGCACAATTACAGGGTCAACAGGGCGCACTGTTGAGCATGGGTGGAAATCTTGGATTCTGATTCGATTCCATCGGTGGATTCTCAGCGGCAGCACTCGATCAACGGAGTTCTCTAGGGACATGACTCATCATCCGACGAGCAGCGGGGCGTACGGTCCCAACTCAGGCAAGCGTGCATCGATTCCCGCGACCGTGCAGAACGGCCCGGGATCAGGTGGTCAATCCACCCCCAACGCCTACTTGAAGACCAGAGTGATGTCCGCTTCACCAGCCGAACTGAGACTTCTTCTCATCGATGGAGCGATCCGTTTCTGTGACCAGGCCCGGTCGGGAATCAGCGATGGAAATCACGAGATGATCTTCACCGGTTTTTCCAAGGCTCGAGCGATCATCACCGAACTGATCTCCGGACTGAATCCGGAGGTGGATCCCGAGTTGTACGAACGATTGACCGGTCTCTACACGTTCATCTTCACGAGGCTCGTTGACGCTTCCAGTGAGAAATCCGTCGCCATCATCGACGAAGTCGTGGAACTGCTTCGTTATGAACGCGAGACCTGGTCGTTGCTGGTTGAAAATCTCACCTCGGAAAACACCTCGGCGGCCGCGATGGAGGAACTCCCTTCCACCGCGCCCGCAGAAGAGCCGGTCAAGACCTCCGCTCCCGAACTCCCGCGCATCATCCCTGCAGGAAGAATCTCGACCACCGGTTGATCTCGGGCATGGGATGCGCATCTTTGCATGTCGCAGGCCTCCTGAGGATGAAAGAAGCGTTTCCGATTTGAGTGCGGATCGGTCGGGTCTGCCGATAAGCTCAGTACGAGAACGTTGTCTTCATCACGAGAGTCCATGAGTTCACCGCTGACACCATTTCTGATTCTGGCCCTCGTGGGTGTCTTCACGTACGCCATCACGCGTCCGTGGATCTGCTTCACTCTGGTCCTGGTCTTTCCGGTCGTGGAACAGTCGATTCAGTCCTACATTCCGTTCTTCCAGAATCCGGCGAACTTCTCACTTCTCAACTTCGTCATCGCCGGTCTCGTCGGTGTGACGGTGTTCGTGCGTTTCATCAACGCGCCCGAGTCGTTCCGTTTCTTTCTGAATCCGGTCTTTCTTCTGGCGCTTTCGCTTCAGCTGTTCAGTTACGGCAGTCTGGTCTGGACTCCTGAATACATCAATGGGTTCACCCTTTCGCTGGCCAACTATCCCTACGCCGTTCTCTACATCATCTTCACTCCGCTTCTGATCTCCTCCCTGGACGATTTCAGGCGGGTTCGACTTCCAATCACCTTGATCGGGAGCATCGCTCTGATCTTCTTCTTCTTCGGACCGACCGTCCGTCTCTTCGGAACGCGTCTCGTCAGTCAGATCACGACCAACGAGAGTTCCAATCCTCTGGTCCTCGCGCGAGTGGGGATCATGGTCCTTCTGTCCGCGATGCTGACCAGAACGGATGGATTGGCGAAATGGGTGACGCCGGCGTTGATCACCGGCGGTCTCTTCGGACTGGGCATGGCGATTCTCTCGGGATCGAGAGGGCAGGTCGTTCTCGGAGTCCTGGTCGTCGGAATGCTCTATCCCTTCGCCCGGGAGATCAAGAACATGAGGAACTTCTTCTCCGTGTTCATCGGTCTCGGTCTGCTCATCACTCTGCTCTACGTGACCGTGGGTCTCTTCATCACCGGCGACAACATCGAACGCTGGACCGGCGACAGCATCACCGGCGGTGCCCTCGGACGACTTGAACTCGTCAACGAGACCATCACGCCCTGGCTGGCGTCGCCCGGTCAGTGGTTGTTCGGCAGGGGCGCCGGTGCGTTTCTGACGCTCGGTCTCGAGGACGCCTATCCCCACAACCAGCCGGTCGAAGTGATCACCGAACTCGGGTTGGTCGGTTTCGCGATGTACGCGGGAATGCTCTTGCTGACCGTGAAATACGCGATCGAGATCTTCAGGGGTTCGGCCGGTTCGACCGACCGCCGATCCTCCGTCGCCATTCTGATCGGTCTCGCACTCTTCGGATTTCTTCTGACGCTCAAGCAGGGCACCGTCCACAACTCAGGCGTGGACATGATGATCTACATCGTCATCACCCGCATCGCCCTCTTCGAACGGGACGCGGCTCTGGTCGGGGATGATGATGAGGCGTACGACGAGGAGCACGACGGCGAATACGACGAGTCATACGAGGACGAGGAATTCTTCGATGACGACAACCCGGAGGCGGCCGTCTCCTACTGATCGTGACCGACGTTGTCGGGCATCTCATGACCGGCATCGCGAAGCGTCTTCTCCCTGCGCGCCAGTTCCAGGTCGTGTTCAACCATCATCGCGGCGAGCTCTTCCACGTTTGTCTTCGGTTCCCATCCGAGCTTCTCGCGGGTCTTGCTCGGTTCTCCGAGCAGCTGTTCCACTTCGGCCGGTCTGA
>CABYSN010000011.1 GCA_902521645.1 Planctomycetota bacterium | reverse complement strand
AGTGGACACCAACGCCCTGAGAGCACCGGGTACCACCGGATATTACAACGCACTCTCAGGCGCCAAACGCTCGGCTGATCGCCTCAACGACAAGGTGGATGACTACAACCGCGAGCTCGATGACAGGATGGATGATCTCTTCGATCAGTGAGACGAGATCACTTCAACTGATTGGGGTTGAGGCATTCGAGATCCTCGACCACGAAGATGCCGTCCTTGCGCACGAGCTCACCGTCGAAATGAATCTCGCCGCCGCCGTAGTCGGCGCGCTGGATGAGGACGTTGTCCCAGTGGATCTCGGAACGATTCCCGTTGTCGGCCTCTTCGTAGGCCTGGCCCGGCGTGAAATGGATGCTTCCTGCGATCTTCTCGTCGAACAGCGTGTCCTTCATCGGATGCAGGACATAGGGGTTGAATCCGATCGCGAATTCGCCGACGTATCGTGCCCCTTCGTCGGTGTCGAGAATGGTCTCGAGCTTGTCGGCGTTTCGATCGCTGTGTGATTCGACGATTCGTCCCTTTGAAAAGACCAGGCGGATGTTCTCGAAGGATATTCCGTTGTACAGGGTCGGGGTGTTGTAGTGGATGACCCCCTCGACCGAGTCACGTACTGGTGCGGTGAAGCATTCACCGTCCGGGATGTTGTGGGATCCGCAGCAGGGGATGCTCGGGATGTCCTTGATCGAGAAGCTCAGGTCGGTGTCGCCGGGTCCGATCAGTCGGACCTCGTCGGTTCGATCCATTCTCGCGGTGAGTTTCTCCGCCGCGGTCTGCATGCGCTCGTAGTCCGCGGTGCACACGTCGAAGTAGAAGTCCTCGAACGCGCTGGTGCTCATCTGCGCGAGTTGAGCCATGCCCGCATTCGGCCACCTCAGAACGCACCATCTGGTCTTCTTCACACGCTCTTCGAAGTGGACGGGCTTCATGTACAGCTGCCCGCGTGCCTTCATCCGGTCCTCCGGGACGTCCGAGAGTTCGCTTGCGTTGGCCGACCCGCGAAGACCGATGTAGGCGTCCATCTTCTTCATTCTGAAGACATCGATGTCGGCCATCGTGGTGATCTGGTCATCGGTGATGTCCATCAGCTGCGCTCTCTGAATGCGACTGTGATGCGGCGCGACATGTACATGGCCACCTGCGGCCCGGCCCTGCTCGATCAACGCGATGATCATCTCCTCCGGGATGTCCCAGGTCTCGACGAGCAGGTGTTCGCCCTTCTGCAGTCTCGTGGAATGTTCGATCAAGGTCCTGGCGAGTCTGTCGTATCGGAGATCGTTCATTGGTGGTGTCCCTTCACAAGACCGGAAAGAAGTTCCGGTGTCAGTTCCTTCAATTCATGGATGACCTGCTCCGCTTCGGCGAGGTCCGTCGCGTCGTGTCCGGTGGAGACGATGCCGATCGCAGGCATGCCGGCTCGATGGGCGGCTTCGATTCCGGCGGCGGCGTCTTCCACCACGATGCATCGCCCCGGCGGGCATCCCAGTCTCTCCGCGGCCAGCAGGAAACCATCCGGCTCCGGCTTGCCGTTCTTCACATCGCACCCGCAGACGATGGCATCCAGGAGCGTCTCGATCCCGAGTTCCTGGTTGCACAGTTCGATGTTCTCCTTCGGAGCGCTCGATCCGATCGCGAGGTGAAAGCCTGCGTCGTGCAAGCCGCGCATCATCTCCCGTGCCCCTGGCATCTCCGGAAAGGCTTCGGCGATGATCGTCCGAAAGGCGGCCTCCTTTTCATCGGCGATCATCCGGGCATCTGCTTCGTCCGGGACGGTCTTCCCGGAGCGTTCCCAGTTCTCCGCGATGATCTCGGGGTTTCTCCGTCCGAAGTCCCTGATGAAATCCGACGGTCCGTATGCGATGCCATGGTCATCCATGGTCGATTTCCACGACTTGTAGTGAGCATCGTGGCTGTCGGTCAGCGTTCCGTCCATGTCGAAGATGACACCGATCGCTTCATTCGGCTGGGTCATCGACCACCACCCTCCGCTTCCGCGTGGAGCGCAGCGGAGACCGTCCTGCAGATGTCGGCGGCCTGCAGAATCTGTTCGTGGCTGGCATCGAGATGCGTGACGGCTCTGACGGTGTAGGGACCGAGCGGAATCATCTGGACGCCGGCGCGGGCCAGTTCCTCGCAGAACCGCGCGGCGTCGGGTCCGGTCTCATCGAGCGTGAAGAAGACCATGTTGGTCGGCGTCGCCTCCGGTTCCAGGCGGAGCGTGATTCCGGGGACGTCCTTGAGTTGGCGGGCGAGTGTCTTCGCATTCTCGTGGTCCTCCACGAGTCGCTCCAGATGATGGTCGAGGGCGTGGATCGCCGCCGCGGCCAGCATGCCGGCCTGACGCATGGAACCTCCCAGCATCTTTCTGAATCGACGTGCCCTGCGGATCATCTTTTCGGGTCCGACCAGGGCCGAACCGACCGGTGCGCCCAGCCCCTTCGAGAAGCAGACTGAGACACTGTCCGCGGATGTCGCGAATGTCCTTGCGTCGTATCCCGATGCAGCCACCGCATTGAAGAGCCTCGCTCCATCGACATGCACATGCAGTCCATGTTGTCTCGCCTGGAAGGCGACGTCTTCGAAATCTTCGAGACGCCACGGGATGCCGCCGCCACGATTGTGCGTGTTCTCGACCACGAGCATCCGGTCATGCGGGTTGTGGTCGTCGATGCCTCGCATCACCGCGTTGATGTCCTCCGCGGTGAAGATCCCGCCCGGTCCATCGAGCGCGGCGATCATGCAGCCGGAAAGCGCGGCAGGTCCACCTGTCTCGTAGTGGATGATGTGGCTGTCTCGATGCGCGATGATCTCATCACCGCCTTCGCAGATGGAGCGGATCGCGAGTTGATTCGCCATCGTGCCACTTGGCGTGAAGAGTGCGGCCTCCTTCCCGAGGAGATCCGCGATCTTTCGCTCGAGCGCCTTGATGGTGGGGTCGTCGCCCAGGACGTCGTCGCCGAGTTCGGCGGAATGCATGGCGGCGTACATCGCCTGAGTGGGGCGGGTGACGGTATCACTGCGCAGATCGATGCTGTCGGTCATTCAGGAATCGTAGCACTTCGATCAGTCGGAGAGTGGCTCGACCACTGCGAGCGTCGAGTCCTCGTCCGAGATCGGCATCATGGTGAGGCCTCCTGAGGCCTCCGCGATCAGATCGAAGATCTGTCCGCTTCTGACGGGCTTGTAGACCGCCTCGCCCTGGGCAACCCGGACACCGAGTCTTCGCGCCTCACCGGCATCGGTGGCGAGTTTCCAGAATCCCCGCCAGACGGCACGTTCGAATCGCGCCTCCTCGCTGAGGGCATAGCCATCGGGCACCCCTCCCGGCGTGTCGATCGGCAGTCCCTCGAGCGGTGACATCCGATCGGAATAGATTCTTCTCAGAAGAATGAGGCTTCTCCCCGCGAAGGGATCGCCCTGAGCGACCTGTTCATGATCGAATCGAACGGTCCACGCGTCGATGAACAGGACATCGCCGGGAATCGTGAATGTCCGTCTTCCCAGTTCGGCACCCTGCTCATCGACCTCGATGAAACGCAGATCCGTGCTGAGCACCTCGTTTCCAAGGTCCGATTTCTGGTCGAGAATCTCGATCCGTGCCATTCGGCTGGTCCTTCCCAGCCGTTCGATCATCGCATCCCTGGTCTCGATTTCCGCGTCCATCTTCTGCTCGAGCATCGTGATTTCAGCCCTCAGGGCCCGCTCTCGATCCAGAATTCCGTACCAGATGGTCACAGCGACGACTCCGCCGAAAACGATCGTCAACAGGAGTATTCTCATCAGGGAGCCGAAAGTCGGTGCGGTCGCTACGCTCATGACATTCCTATCGGCATTCCACGGGAGAAGTCGCCGCCAAACGCCGATAGTTCCTCTATGAAACACATTTTCACCCTGATTTCGATGTTTCTGACCCTTGCCGTGACTCCGATCACGGCTCAGGAGGCGGTCTCGCCCGAACGGTCCCTTGTGGCGCAACAGCGAAAGGTCGCCTTCTTCGGCTTCGAGGAAGCGGCGACGTTCCCCACGCCGCTTCCCGCGCCGTTCTTCCGGGTGCTTTCCTCCGTCACCAGCCGTCCCGGTTTTCCCCCCTTCGGCTCGGTCGGCGTCGATGACTCGGTGGCATTCTCCGGTGCGTGGTCTCTTGGATTCAAGGTCGATGGGGCTTCGATCGCGGTGGCGGTTCCAACGGCTCGGATTCCGATCTACCCGCAGAGTGAGTATGAAGTGCGAGTTCGTGTCCGCACTGAGGGCCTGGCTCGCGCCGGCGCCTCGCTGGTGGTGCGCCTCCATGATCTCGAAGGCAAGGAGATCCCCGGAACCAAGCGTGAATCCCTTCCGATTCGCACGGACGGAGCCTGGACGATGCTCTCGGTTCGACCTCCGACCGACGTCCAGTCCGCAGCCGATCTGACCTTCGAGCTTCATCTCAAGCAGGATGCACGACCGGATCTTTCCGGCAACGTCTGGTTCGATGAGATCGAGGTGTGGCAGCTTCCACGCATGACCCTCACCGCTCGACCGGCATCCGGTGTCACCCGACTTCCCGATCGACCGTCCTTGATGGCTTCTCTCAACGACCTTGCGACCGGTTCCTTGACCGCGCTGCTCAGCGTCTACGACATCGATGGAACGCTTCGTGCAGAACGTCGACAACCCATCTCGCGGGGAAGGACCAATCTCACTCTGCCCTTCGATGATCTGCCTGTCGGCTGGTATCGAGGAGAGCTTTCATTGCTCGATGGCGAGACGCTTCTTGCCAGGGAGGGTCAGGCGATCGCGATTCTGCCTGAATCGAATCCGGCGAACCTCGCATACGGTGCGCCGCATTTCGGGATGTCCTTCGCCGATGGTTTCGACGGACTTTCCCAATCGGAACTGGAATTCGCCTCCGTTCTGCGACCGGATTACATCTCCCTTCCAGTCTGGCAGTCGGGTCTCCCGGCTCGTCTCGATTCCGAGCGTTCCAGAGGAATGGATGAGTTGGTCGACGCCCTTCATGCCGTCGGAATCGAGCCGGTCTTCGAGCTTTCCGGTCTACCCTCCGATCTCACTCTCGAGAATTCCGGACGGGGCGGTGATGACGGCGTTCTGGAGATGATCGGTCGTGGAGACGACACCGTGCTTGATCTGCTTTCCAGTTGGATGGCTCAGTACGGTGACGAGGTCTCCCGGTGGCGTGTCGACACGTCCGATCGATCGGACGTTCGTCCCGTCGGCGAAGCGCTCGATGAGATCGATCAGCGTGCCCGCCAATTCGTGGCAGCACCGATCCTGGAGCTCGATGTCGCTCTTCTCGAAGCGAGTCCCTTTCTGAAAACCACGAGTGAGCTCGAGACCGAACTCGTTTCGATCCGCTCGCTCGCCGACTCCGATGTCGTGTCCCCCGGACATTTCGATTCCAACTCGGTCCTGGTGATCGATCCGGGCGAGATGGTCGAGAATGACCGGGTGCGAGCCACCCGGGTGGCTCGGAACCTGGTGGAGGCCTGGTCTCGCGGTGCCGACTATCTGGAATTGCACGCGCCATGGAATCAGGCGACGGGTCCCGTCATGCTCAAGGGACTGGATGCTTCCGGCTACGTCTTCCACACGATCGCATCACGTCTCTCCGCTCGTGGTCCGCAGATTCCCGTCCCGCTCGGTCGAGGCGTGCATGCCTATCTGCTCAAGGGCGAGTCCGAAGAACCCATGATCGTGGCCTGGGCGGTGGAAGACTCGGCCACGATGGAGCTCTCTCCCGAATTCGGGGACGTTCGGATCACTTCCATCGATGGAACCAGTACATCGCCGCCCGACGTGCCCGGATCACGACTCATTCAGATCGATGATGCCCCGGTCTTCATCACCGGATTCGATCAGAACATCGCCCGATTTCGCGCCGAAGCCTCGATGACACCTGCATTCATCGAGGCCTCCACGGGCGTGCATGAATGCGCCTTCACTCTTCACAATCCCTGGTCCGAGCCGATCGAAGTCCGTCTTCGCCCGGTCGGACCCGCCAACTTCCGTTTTCAACCTCTGAGCCGGCGCGTCACCATTCAACCAGGTGACCATGAAGACGTGGCCTTCGAATTCACCTTCCCCCGCACGCAGACGGACGGCGAACTCGATCTGCGACTGAATGCGGAGATCATCGGTGCACGAGACCGGGTCGCACAATTGCTCGTGCCCACGCACGTGCGCTCCAGCCGGATGGATCTCGAAAGCTCCTGGCGACTGTCGCATGATTCAAGTGGACGTGAAGACGGTCTGCTGGTCACGGTCTCCGCCTACAACAGCGGAACCAGTTCCCTGCTTCTGGAGGCATTCTGTTCCGCCGTCGGGTTCGCTCCGATGCGCAAGGCGATGCCCGAGATTCTCCCCGGGGAGACGGTCACCAGGACGTTCTACTACCCCGGTGGTCAGGACAGTCTCTTCGGTCGTGACATCATGGTGGGTCTCTCTCAGCTCGAGTCGGACGGTTATCTGGTGCGCGAGCTTCCCATCAACCGGAACGTCGATTCGATTCTGGTGGCGGAACCCGCTTCGGATGAGATGGACTGAAGCCCTCTTCTCAGAGCGCTCGTTCCGGAATCCGTCCCATCAAGGATTTGAACACGACCCGTCTGATCATCCACGCACCCGTGTCATCAGGTTCGATTTCAAATGACCAGGTGGTGGGAACGAGTCCGTAGCTGTTGCCGGTCGCGGTTCTGCAGGACAGGAAGACCAGAGCACCACCGGCGCCGTCGGATTCACCGTCGAGTCGCACCACCCAGTTTTCCGTGATCCGATTTCGTCCCGAAAGGGTTTGAAAGGATTCCTCGAGCGCGGAGAACGGTCTTCCCGGGCTCGTCACGCTGCCCAGATGGAGTGAGGCATTCGGAGCGATTCGTTCCAGCATGCCTTCGACATCGCCGATTTCGGCGGCGTCGACCAGCTCGGAAACGACTCTCTGTCCGTGTTCCGCCGGGGTCGTGATCAAGGCGTCAAGACAGAAGACCAGGCCGGCGATGAAGATCGCCACGAGGCTGGCGAGCAACAGGCGGGTCTCTCCGGTCCGGAAGAAGCTCAGGAGAAGGAAAACGCCGACCGTGCCTGAAACGATCCCGACGGGCCAGGGATTCTCAAGCAGGTAGTGGCTCATGAGTGACTCCAGGGATCATGTTTTCCAGTTTCGACGCACTGGGGACCGATAATTACTCTATCTGGAATCGTATTCCTCAGGTCGGCACCGGGGCTGTTCGCCTGACGTTTTTCATTCATGCATTGCAAGGCAGTTCAACGTGTCCTCAAACGACAGAGACAGCCATCCAGAGACGCCCGGATCCAACGCGGGCGTCGTTCTGAATGAGATTCTCAAGCGCAATCTCGCTTCGATCGGGCGGTCCTCCCCTGAGGTCGCCGCGCGAATCGAGCGTGCGAGTGGGTGTCCGCTCGAATTCCGAACCGCGGCCGACGGTGCCACCGTCGGCCTTGTCGCGGATGGTCGTCGTCTGGCGAGTCTTCACCAGCCATTGTCGGAAGCGCGTCAATGGGCCGAACGAATCGATCCCGCTGAAACCGCCTGCGTGCTCGCTTTCGGATTCGGCGTGGGTCACCATGTCCAAGCACTGCTCGATCGACTGAACGGAACGGGCGTCGTCCTGGTCTGCGAACCCGATGTCGCACGACTTCGCACGGTGCTTTCGTCCATCGACTGCACGAAGTGGATGGATTCGAGATTTCTCCGGTGGATCACCGACGTGGAGGACGAGGCGCAGTTCTCCCGGTGCTTCAACGACATCGAGACGCAGATGGTGGCCGGTACGAAGATTCTCGAACATGCCCCCTCGCTTGCAGGGTTCGAGGACGAGGTCCGGGTGATGAGCGGACGGCTCACCGATGCGATCAACACCGCCAGAACGACCATGACCACGACCCTGATGCGAAGTTCCGGAACCGTTCGAAACGAACTTCTGAACGTTGATCACTACGCACTCGGTTCCGGCATCGAGGAACTGTCGGGGCTGGCCAGCGGCCGGCTCGGCGTCGTCGTCAGCGCCGGCCCGAGCCTGCAGAAGAACATGAAGATGCTCGGTCGCAAGGGTGTGCGTGATCGGTGCATGATCATCGCGGCCCAGACGACCTTGCGACCGCTCCTCGACGCGGGGATCAAGCCCCATTTCGTCACCGCCCTCGATTACCACCACATTTCCAAGCGTTTCTACGAAGGGTTGACTCGGAAGGATGTCGAAGGGATCACCCTGGTCGGTCTTCCGCAGGCGCATCCGATCATCGCCGACAGCTGGCCCGGAGCGGTCCGTTGGTGTCGCGCGATCGTGCTGGAACGGATTCTCGGCAGGACCGGTCCCGACTTCGAATCCCTGGAGTCGTCGAGCACGGTGGCGCATCTCTCGTATCACCTTGCCCGACATCTCGGCTGCGATCCGGTCGCGCTCATCGGACAGGACCTCGGTTTCACCGACGGTCTCTATTACGCCCGTGGCACCGCGATCGACGATGTCTGGTCGACTGAACTCAATCCGTTCAACACGATCGCGAAGATGGAATGGGAGCGGATCGTCCGTCATCGCGGCATGCTGCATCGACTCGAGGACATCAACGGACGATCGATACTCACCGACCGTCAGATGCTGACCTACCTGCGACGATTCGAGACCTATTTCACCGATGACGTGCAGAAGGGGCTTAGTGTCATCGATGCCAGTGAAGGTGGCGTTCGCAAGGCCTCCACCGAAGTGGCGACCCTGCAGTCCACCCTGCGTGCCCATGCTTCCAGGGATCAGGAGCCGATCGGTCCCGTTCCGATGCCAGACGTGTCGTCGCATGAGGATCGGTCGGAACGGATCCACAGTCGTCTGACGGATCTTCTTCAGGATGTCCGCAGCCTCAACGGGGTGTCACGTGACACCGCCGCGCTTCTCGAGCGACTTGACGAATGTCTTGATCAGGAAGCACGATCGGGAAGGATCTTCAAGTCGATCGAAGAGAAACGCCATGCGGTTGACGGCCTTCCAGACGCCTTCGAGTTCGTCAGTCAGGTCAATCAGCTTGGTGCCTTCAAGCGCTATCTCGCCGACCGCAGGATCGACATCCAAGCAAGCGACGATCCAGTCGAGATGCAGCGTCTTCAGATACGTCGGGATCTGGTCAACGTCCGATTCCTGGAACAGGCCGGTGAGGACGCCGCCGAGATGCTCGAGGATTCGATTCGTCTTCTGGACCCGAAGTCCTTCGGATCCTTCGAATCCTCGAAGCGCCACGACCGCATCGAGGAGCCACCCGTCGAACTCGAACAGGTGGTGGAACGGCCGACCAGGAAGGTCTGTGCGTTCATTCCGGTGGATCCCCTGAAAGGTGGTGCCGGAAGTCGTCGCAGTCTGAGAAAGTCGATCTTCTCTCAGAGCGTTCTCCAGTCCACCCTCGAACGGGTGGGTTCGTCCAGGCTTCTGGACTCGATCGTCCTTCTGGTTCCAGACGACTGTGATCTGATCGACGAGCTGGATCTTTCCCGGGTGATGATTCCGGTCATGATCGAGCGATGTGGCGATTCCGCCCATGGCCCCGAGCACGAGGTGATCCTCGCCGCCCGCATGTTCGCGGATCGTTGCTGGCGTGGCGGCATCGCGGGCATGACCGTCTTCGATGAGAATCTTTCCGCGGAGTTCACCGCGGCGGTGATGGCAAGAGAGGACATTCATGGGGCCATCATCTGCGGCCCCGACTGGCCATTGGTCGAGGTCCTCGGTCAGGGTGGCATCGATTCGCTCATCGAGCGATGGCGCGAACACGGAGGGCGCCAGGAATTCGTCTTCACGCAGGCGCCGCCGGGTCTGGGGGCCTGCCTCGCTTCAGCTGAGCTGATCGGACGTCTCGCTCCGAAGAACCGGCTGGCGACCTTCGGTGCGATGCTGGGGTACCGACCGGAACGGCCCGAGCACGATCCCATCGCGCGTGAAGGAAACGTCCCCATCGACGCCCAGGTGCGTGGCTCGCAGCTGCGGGGGATCTACGACTCTCCGCGCTGCCGGCTCAGGATACGACGGGCCCTGCAGCCTTTCATGCAGTCCGGGGTGGACGATTCGATGCAGCTTTCGAATCGTGAGATCGTCGACCAGCTGGAGACGATGAGACGTGGGGGACTGCCTTCATTCACGCCACGCCACGTGCAGATCGAGCTGTGCACCGGACGACTGAGTTCCGGATCCTGCAGCCCTCATCGTTACGGGACGATCCAGCGTGAACCGATGACCGAATCCCGCTTCAAACGAATCGTCTCCGAGATCGGAGATGGCAACGATTCTCTGGTGACTCTGGGTGGCGTCGGTGACCCGTTGCAGCATCCTCGTTGTCTGGATTTCATTTCAATGGCTCGCGATGCCGGAGTGCTCGGCGTCCATGTCAGAACCGAACTTCAATGCTCCACCGAACTGGTCCGAAAATTGTCCGACTCCGGTGCGAGCGTCGTCTCCGTCGAATTGAATGCCGACACGCCCGAGACCTACCGAAAGGTGATGGGGCATGACGGATATGCCATGGTCATGGCGAACATGGAGGAGTTGATTCGATGTCGAAGAGCGGTCCTCGGATCAGGGCCCGGTGCGCTCGCTCTGCCCTGGATCGTCCCCAGAATCCAGCGTTGCTTCGAAACCTACGAGGACATCGAACCGTTCTTCGAACGTTGGCAGCGTGTGCTTGGGACTCCGGTGATCGATCCTCAGACTGTGATCGATCCGCTCGAGGAGGATGGGTTGCATGGGCTCGCTGATGCCTCGAATCCTCCGCGGGTCATGATCAGCGAGTGTTTCCGACGGATGACGATCCACAGCGATGGATGGGTGCCCAGTTCGGAACTCGACCTGAGTGGAACCCGGACCGTTGGAAACGTCGAACGATTCTCCATTCTGGAACTCTGGCGTAGAGTGATTCAGGAACGCCGACGTGCGCTGCGTGACGATGGACCCAACGCCTTTCAATTGAGGACCTACCAACCGTGACTCAGATCGATCCAGACGAATCCATCACCGCCGTGATCGTCGGTCGAAGTGGAAGCAAGGGTTTTCCCAACAAGAACTCACGGATGCTGTCGGGCAAGCCGATGGTCGTGCATTCGATCGAACAGGCCAGAGCCGCCGAACGGATCGATCATGTGATCGTCTCCACCGACGGAGAGGAGATCGCTTCCGCGGCTCGGGCGGCGGGTGTCGAAGTGGTGATGCGTCCGCCTTCGCTTGCATCCGATCAGGCGTCGGTCGATTCCGCCGTCCGTCATGCCATCGAATCCTCCGGAAGATCCTCCCGGACGATCGTCATTCTCTATGCGAATGTCCCGATTCGACCTCTGGATCTGATCGACAGGGCGGTCGATCATCTGCATGCGACCGGGGCTGACAGCGTGCAGAGCTACGAGCCCGTTGGAAAGCATCACCCCTGGTGGATGGTGCGCATCGACGAGAACGATTCGGTCACCGCCTGGCACCCCAACGACGTCTATCGTCGACAGGATCTTCCGCCCGCGTACTTTCCCGACGGGGGCGTGATCGCACTCACGCATGAATCCCTCTTCACCGTGGAAGCCGGCGCGCCACACGCCTTTCTCGGTGATGATCGACGTGCGGTCATCAATGCGATCGGATCCGTGATCGACATCGATGATGAGATCGATATGCTGGTCGCGCAGGCCATCATCGAACGCAGGGAGGCCGGTCGGGCAGGGACATGAGGCATGGTGACGAACCACAATTCCATGGCGGCATCGGCCGACGTGAAGGTGCCGATCCCTTCGTGATCGCCGAAATCGGCGTGAACCACGATGGCGATCCCGCACGAGCGGAGTCCCTGGTCGACGTCGCTGCCGATGCAGGTGCGGATGCGGTCAAGTTTCAGTGGTTCGAGCCCCGGCGGCTGCTGTCGCGGGATGCACGACTGGTCGCCTATCAGAAGGCTTCCGGTGAACATGATCCGATCTCCATGCTCGAGCGACTTCGTCTCGACGCCGATGGTCTTGAGCGGGCTCGTCTGCGTGCGGTTCTGCATGGTCTTGATGCGGTGGTCACGGTGTTCTCCCCCGAGCTGGTGCGCGATGCGCAGGAACTGCCATGGGATCTCTTCAAGACCGCTTCGCCCGACGTCGTGAACCGACCGCTTCTCGAGGCTCTGTCGACCACTGGAAGACCCATGATCATCAGCACCGGCGGTGCGACCCTGTCCGAGGTTCGTCATGCCGTGGACTGGTTGGAGGGATGTCGTCCGGCACTGCTTCATTGCGTCAGCAGCTATCCCACACCCCTCGAATCCGCTTCGCTTGCAGGGATCGAGGCGCTGTCCTCGGCATTCGATCTCGTGGTCGGCTACAGCGACCACACCGTCTCGACCCGGACTGGTGGTCTGGCGGTCGCCGCTGGTGCCCGCATCCTGGAAAAACATCTGACCTGGAACCGTGAGGCCGACGGCCCCGATCATTCCGCATCGCTCGATCCGGACGGGTTCCGGGCGTACGTGCGATTCGCGCGTGAAGCCGGCTCGATGCTCGGCGATCCCTGCAAGGCGCCACTGCCTCTGGAGCGTGATGTGATCACCGCTTCAAGGCAATCTGTCGCGGTGCTGCGCGACGTGCCCGCCGGCCGGATCCTCGTCTCCGAGGATCTCACCACCATGCGTCCCGGGACGGGTGTTCCCGCCGCGTCTCTTTCTCGATTCGTCGGCTGCAGGACTCTTCATGCTCTTGAAGGCGGCACGCTTCTCGATCCATCCTCACTCCAGGACGAGGAGGCCGTGCGATGAAACCGCGTCGCATACTCGTGGTCACCGGCAGTCGTGCCGAGTTCGGATTGCTGCGTTCGACTCTGGATGCTCTTGATCGACACCCAGACATCGAACGCCAGGTGGTGGTCGCCGGAGCGCATCTCATCGGACGGAATCCGACCATCGGCGAAGTCGAATCCTCGTACCCGATCGATGAAGTGGTGCCGATGCAGAATGAATCGGCGCCGCGGACCCGGGATTCCGATGGACTTGCATTCGCTCGGGGAGTGGAGGGTTTCACGAAGGTGTTCCTCCGTCTCTCGCCCGACGTGGTGCTGGTTCTCGGTGATCGGATCGAGGCCTTCGCGGCGGCGAGCGCATCCGCGCTTCTCGGGGTTCGAATCGCTCATGTGCACGGCGGCGATGTCGCGACCGGCATCGCGGATGATTCGATGCGTCATGCGACCACCAAGCTCGCGCACATCCATTTCGCCGCGACACCGTCCAGCGCGGAAAGAATTCTCGCGATGGGGGAGCGGCCGGATTTCATCTTCATGGTCGGTTCACCGGCTCTCGACGGACTGGATTCGATCGCGCCTCTCGACGATCCGGAATGGTCCGCGCTTGGCTCGCCGGAGATTCTCGTCCAGCTTCACCCGGCCGGAGGATCCGACGACGTCGAACGCGAACGGGCACGAGATCTGTTCGAATCTCTCGCCGGAGTCGATCGGGTCGTTTTGATGCATCCCAATTTCGATCCCGGAAGCGACGGTATTCGAAGCGCCATCCTGAAGAGCGGTCTCCCTTCCATCGAGCATCTTCCACGCAAGACGTTTCTCGGTCTGCTCAAGCGGCTGCGCGTGTTCATCGGCAACAGCAGTGCGGGCCTGCTGGAGTGCGCCGGGATGGGCGTGCCGGTGCTCGACATCGGTGATCGTCAGGCCGGTCGCGAGCGCGGGGTGAACGTGATCCATACCGATTCCATTACCGGACCGGAGTTCATCAAGGCTCTGGATGAGGCCGGTAATCTCGGAAGCGACTGCATCGATTCAAGATTCGGCGAGGGTGCCACCGGGAATTCGATCGCCCGGATTCTCGCCGGGATCGATCTCGACGACATTCCGGTGCGCAAACGCTGGCATGCCTGAGCCGGTCGTCCGGACCTCTGCATTCACCGAAAGACATCTCAAGAGCGCCCTTCATCTGGTCGACACAGAGGAGGTCAACCGACATCCATTCTTCATGGAAATCACGGGGCTTCTCATGTGTGACATCGATTTCGATTCAAACGCCCACCAGGTCGCTCGCGACATCGTCGGCGGGATCGATCACATGGCGACGCTGCCCGAGGTGACCCTGCGGATCATCGACATCATCGAGGATCCCAGCAGTTCCGCACGTGACCTTCATCGTGTCGTGTCGAGCGACCCCGCACTCTCCAGCAGGATCTTGAAGGTGGTCAACTCCTCCTTCTACGGGATGCCACGTCAGATCGGATCGATCAATCGTTCGATCTCTCTTCTTGGTCTGAACGCCGTCAAGAATCTCGCCATCGCGGCGAGTCTGGGGCGCATCTTCAGATTCGATCGGTCATTGTCGCATTTCAGGGTTCGTGATCTCTGGGATCACAGCATGAGCACCGCCGCCGCATCCTGTCTCGTCGCACGGTGCAACGGATCGAAATCGACCGACGAGGCCTTTCTCGCGGGTCTGCTTCATGACATCGGATTCTTCGTGGAGCTTCAGCATGACTCCGCGTCGTTCACTTCGATGATGGAGTCCGTCGTGGTGGATCGGAATGGAACGCCCGATGTCGATCTGCTCGAACTCGAACTGGAGACCTTCAAGACAGATCATCAGGCGATCGGCGCGGTTCTCTGTGAACAATGGAAATTCCCACGTTCTCTGGTTTCAGCGACGGCACACCACCATGATCCTTCCGTCCTGACCGGAGATGAATCGCTCGTTCCCTGGTTCGTGCATGTGGGAGACCACCTGGTCGCACATCGGCCCGGAGGTTTCCGCCTGGATCTGATCGAGAACTCGATTCATGAGCATGCTCTGGAGGCACTGGGCATCATCGACGCGGATTTTCAGGGGATCCTCGATCAGATCGACGGCGTTTGCGGAGACATGGGATTTTCCATCGCCGCATGATCGATCATGGTCCTCCGACCGCCTAACATGGTCTCATGCCCGGTTCCTTTCTAGTTGATTTCGGGAATCCGATCGCACTCTTCCCTCTGGTGGGCGTGGTGCTCTATCCCCACACGGTTCGTGACCTGCACATCTTCGAGCCACGCTATCGGCAGATGATCGAACAGGCCGTGTCGCCCGTGATCGACGGCGATCTCACTCAGTCGCTTCCCATCGCGATGTCCGTCCTCGAGAAGGGGGTGGTGTCCTCCGATTCCCTCGGAATGCCACCGCTTCGCAGATACGCCTGCATCGGACGTCTGCTCAAGGATCACAAGCTTCCTGATGGCCGTCACTTCATCCGACTCCACGGTGTCTGTCGGGCCGAGATCCGTCATGTCGAGGAGCCCGAGGGTGACCGGTTGTATCGTCGGGCGTATCTGAAGCCGATCAATCATGGATCGGCCACCATTCCCAAGAGCTGCAGAGGCCGCCTCCATGATCTTCTCACGGGCGACCGACTGGTTCGAATGCGGCTGGCGGAGGAAGTTCGAGGCTATGTCGAGAAGGATGACATTCCAGTCGAGACCCTGGTGGAGATCGCATCCTTCGTGCTGGTACAGGATGAAGCGATTCGATATCGACTTCTTGCCGAGAGAGATCCCTCCCGGCGTGCGATGATCCTCTTCGGTGAATTGGAACGCCTGGACCAGCTCGTCGAACTCTGTGATCTGCAGCAGTGGAAGGACTGGCCCAAGGGGCTCAGCTGGAACTGATCCGCTCAGAAACCCGCGGGTCTCGTCCCCTCGGGAATGGGAATGCCACCGGAGCTGCCGGGCGTCGCCGGGTCGGCGACCGCCTCGATCGCGGCATTCCATGTCGCGATCTGAGATGCATATGGGGCAAGAGCCGGAGCGGGGTCGCCTGCGATGCGAATCGATCTGATCCAGTCGCCCTTCTGCGTTCCATTGAGCACGGTGAATCCATCGACGATTTCGCCGAACGCCGGGTACGTGAGGTTCCAGGGCGACTGCGCGGTCCTGGTCACGAAGAAGCGTGTGGGATGGGGGATCGAGTTTTCAACCATCGCGGGGTTGTCCATCAAAGTCCAGGCGACGATCCCCGGTCGGTCGAAGAGGAGCTCGGGGCTGAACTCTGCCGGGAACGTGTAGTTCGGCGTGGGCTTGGTGTTTCCCACACTGAAACTGGCGGGGTTCGCGTTGGCGACCTCCTTGCCGTGATAGAAACCGTTTTCAACAAGATTCACGAAATTGGCGACCGCGACGGGGGCGATGTCCGGTCGAAGGAGAATCGTGAAATCACCTCGATCGGTGCTCACGACCGCTTTCAATTCCGATGGCGTCTTCGCGTTCTGAGATCCTGACTCGCCTCCCGGATCACATCCCAGGATGAATCCGAGCAGGCCGGTGAAGATGAGTGCCGGTAGGTGTCGTTTGGTCATAGCCGACAGGATACACATCACGGGATGTTCACAGGAGAAAAAAACCATTCACCTCAGAGGGCTCGCTCCTCCGGCGGCATTCGTCTCGAAGACACGTGGCGAACGGCCGAATTCGGAGAAGAAGGCGGGTATCACCTCCGCCTTGAGAGGTTCGACCGAATCGGGATGGCACAGTGAGAGCACGCATCCCCCGAAACCACCACCCGTCATTCTCGAGCCGTAGATGCCCGGTATCCCGATCGAATCCGCGACCTCCACGATCAGGTCGAGTTCCGCGCATGAGACCTCGAAGTCGTCACGAAGTGATCGGTGGCTCTCCCCCAGGATCCTCCCCGCTTCCGGAAGGTCGTCGTTTTCAACCGCCGTGACGAATCTGTCGACACGTCGCATCTCCGAAATCACGTGTCTCGCTCTGGAACGAATCCCTTCGGGAAGGACATCCGCATCGAAATCATTGCCTTCGATCTCTGACAGGCTGTTGACTCCGAGCCTTCGAGCCGATTCCTCGCAGTCTTTGCGCCGATCCGCATAGGCTCCGTCGGCGAGCGTGTGCCTGACGCCCGTGTCCGTGATCACGATCCGAAGACGGTCGGAGTCCGGCAGAGCTATCTGCGTGCATGTTCTTTCAACGCAGTCGATCAGGCAGGCATGACCCGCTTCCGCCGCCGCGCATGCATACATGTCCATGATTCCGCACGGTGTTCCGGCGAATCGATGCTCCGATGCCATCGCCTCCTCCGCGAGGGTCCTGGGATCCCCTCCGCATTGAAGGAGTTCACGTGCCGCGACCAGCATTCCGATCTCCAGCGCGGCACTGGAGGAGAGTCCGGCTCCGATCGGGATGTCGCTTGAGATCGTGCAGTTCAGAGGTGATGGATCGAGTCCCTTTTCCAGAAGGATCTTCAACGGTCCGACCACGTAATCCAGATGGGCCTCCTGCGAGCCATGGCCGCGGGCCAGGTATGTCTCCAGATCCGGGAGTCGAGTCACACGTCCGATGTCGAGGGCGTCGATGGTGAGTTCCCGCGTGTCTTCGACGGGCCGGCCGACGGCGACGATGGTGGCATGGTCTATGGCGATGGGCAGCACGCGTCCGCCGTTGTAATCGATGTGTTCACCGATTAGATTGACCCGTCCCGGGGCGCGAACGACGACTTCCGGCGGTTTTCGGTGCATCGCTCGGTAGGCAGTCACCGCTTTTTCGATGATCTCTTCATTCATGGCGCCCACCAGACTATCGTGTTCACCGAATCATCGTTCCTCCCTCTTCAAGAGTTGCTGCCATGCTTGTGATATTCGACATCGACGGAACCCTCTGCCGCACTTCCCAGCTGGATGACGACTGCTGGCGACTTGCGGCCAGGGAAGTGCTCGGAATCGAATCCATGTCCACCGACTGGAACGACTATCCGCATTCGACGGACGAATCGATCGCAAGCCATCTTCTCAAGCAGGCTCGTGGCGTCGAAGCGGGGCGAGAGGATATCGACGAGCTTCGGGATCGTTTCGTCGCGATCCTCGAGGAGGCGCATGAAAGCGCACCGGACCGGATGAAACAGACTCCGGGTGCGAGTGAATTCATCACCCGACTCGTCTCCGAGGGTTATGGAGTCGCCATCGCGACAGGTGGCTGGACCGCATCCGCTCGATTCAAGCTCGACTGCTGCGGCATCGAACATCGGTCGATCCCTTCCGCCTTCGCCTGCGATGCGCATCCTCGATCGGAGATCATCGAGATCGCCCGTTCCAGGACGCTCGAATCCGGAATCGGCATCACCGATGACACGGACGTCGTCTACATCGGGGATGGCCTGTGGGATCTCACTGCCGCTCGCAATCTCGGGATCGGTTTCGTGGGCATCGCGAGCGGGGACCGTGAGCTTCTGCTGCGCGAAGCCGGGGCGAATCATGTCTTTCCGGACTTCCTGGGTCAGGATGACCTCTTCGTGGCATTGTCCGAATCCCTGATCTGAGTTCCTCAGGTGTGGTTGCTCTCCAGGCGATCTCGTGGGATCCTGTAGAGCGTACTTTTCCGGTCGATCGCAGCCATAAGGAGCTTCGTCATGGGTTTTGTTCTGATTCCACTCATTCTGGTCGTCATCATCCTGTTCATCGCGGTGTGGTTCTTCGGGATGTACAACGGCCTGGTTCGTGCCCGGATCGGTTCCGAAACCGCATGGTCCGACATCGATGTGCAATTGAAGCGTCGTCATGATCTCATTCCGAATCTGGTCGAGACCGTGAAGGGGTATGCGGCGCATGAGAAGGAGACCCTGGAGAACGTGATCCAGGCCCGAAACAGTGCGGTGAGCGCCGATGGTGTCGGTGCGACCGGACAGGCCGAAGGCATGCTCTCCTCCGCGCTCGGCAAGCTCTTCGCACTCTCCGAGTCCTATCCCGATCTCAAGGCCAACCAGAACTTCCTCCAGCTTCAGGAGGAGTTGACGAGCACCGAGAACAAGATCGGTTTCTCGCGGACCAACTACAACCGAATGACCGCGAACTACAACGAGAAACTGCAGACGGTGCCCACGAACATCGTCGCGAACATGTTCAACTTCCAAGACCGTGATCTCTTCGAAGTCGAATCGGCCGAGGAGCGCGAGCCCACCCAGGTCAAGTTCTGACCACCGAGGATCCCTCTCGTTTCGTGCACACATCCTTCAACGGGTTGCCTGAGTCATGTCGAAGACCGAACCGATCGCCGATCCCGCCAATCGTGCGGTCCATGAAGAACGTGAACCCCTCAAGGGGTTTCCTCTCAATGTCACCTACACCGATCTGATCGCCCGGAACAAGCGCAACAGTGCCTTGATCGTCGTGGTCATGTTCCTGCTGATCACTCTCTTCGGTGCCTCTGTCGGTGCGATTCTCGCCGCCTGGGGAGGGAGTTCCCAGGCCTCGCCGAACGGAGGCTACGAATCGACCGGACTCCTGACCGGGACCGTGGTCGCGGGTCTCGTCGCCGGAGGCGTCATCGGAATGGTCATCGCGTTCTTCGCGACTCTTTGGAGCTGGTTCAGTGGTTCCAACGCGATCCTTCGAATGACCGGTGCGAAGCAGATCCAGAAATCGGACGATCCCCAGCTCTTCAACGTGGTCGAGGAACTTTCGATCGCCGCGGGGATCCCGATGCCCGGTGTCTATCTCATCTCCGATTCCGGCATGAACGCGTTCGCCACCGGGCGGGATCCAGCGCACGGCGTCGTCGCGATCACCACCGGATTGAGAGCGAATCTGAATCGGGATGAACTCGCAGGAGTCATGGCGCACGAAATCAGCCACATCCGTCACTACGACATCCGTCTCGGCATGCTCATGGCCACCCTCGCGGGGATCATCATCTTCGCCGCTGATGCGGGCACTCGAGTCGCCTTCTACAGTGCGCTCTTCGGTGGTGGTGGAGGGCGAAGCAACCGCGGCGGCGGTGGGGGTGCGAACCCGCTCGCGATCGTGATCGTGGTGGTCGCGGTGGTCTTCGCGATTCTGGCTCCGATCTGTGCGGTCATGGTGCGCTTCGCGATGAGTCGTCAGCGTGAGTATCTCGCCGATGCCGGTGCGGTCGAGTTGACGCGCTATCCACAAGGTCTGGTCGGTGCCTTGAAGAAACTGGGCGCCCAGCGGCAGCCCCTCCAGCATGTCGGGCAGTCCACGGCACCGCTCTTCATCGTCAACCCGCTCAAGAAGGCGGTTCGTGGTGGACGACACGACATTTCAACCGCATTTTCGACGCACCCACCCCTTTCCGACCGCATCTCACGGCTTCAGGCGCTCGAGCCCTGACGCGCGCTCGAGTGGCGCATTCGATGGATCTTTCTGAAAAAT
This sequence comes from Planctomycetota bacterium, assembly GCA_902521645.1. Classification (GTDB taxonomy): domain Bacteria; phylum Planctomycetota; class Phycisphaerae; order Phycisphaerales; family SM1A02; genus UBA8087. Next base: position 14,386 of record CABYSN010000011.1, on the reverse strand, counting down.
CGAGTCTGGTCGACGGTTTCGGTTGTTGAATTCCATCCGGAGCCGATGATAGGGACATGGCACGAGATCGAGTCGTCACTCCCGAACAGCAGTCCACGGACCGTGAACCCACCCCGGTTCGAACCGAGGATGGGCCAGCGCTTCGTCCGGTTCGAATGTCGGAGTATGTCGGTCAGCCGGATCTCGTCGAACGATTGTCGATCGCACTCGAAGCGGTCAGGCAGCGCAAGGACACGATGGAGCATGTTCTGCTGCACGGGCCTCCCGGGCTCGGCAAGACCACGCTCGCCCACGTGATCGCGACCGAGATGGGGACCCGTCTCTACACCACCAGTGGTCCCGCTCTTTCGAAGGCGGGTGATCTCATCGGAACGCTCACCCGGATGTCCGAAGGTGACGTCCTCTTCATCGACGAGATCCACCGCATGCCTGCGGCGGTGGAGGAGTACATCTATCCCGCGATGGAGGACTTCAAGGTCGACTTCACCGTCGACAGCGGCATGCATGCGAAGGTCATCACGGTCGGGTTGAAACCATTCACCCTCATCGGTGCGACCACCAGAGCCGGTCTGCTGACGCAGCCGCTTCGAAGCCGTTTCGGGATCTCGCATCACCTCGACTACTACGGCACCGACGAGCTGCTCGTCATTCTGCAACGTGCCGCCGAGAAGCTTTCGATGTCCGATGTCTCCGCCGACGCACTCAAGGAGATCGCGGTTCGAAGCCGTGGCACGCCACGTGTCGCACTGCGTCTTCTTCGACGTGTCAGGGATTTCGCGCAGGTTCGCGCCAGTGGGAAGGTCACCGGAAAGGTCGTCGTCGAGGCACTCGCTCTCGAGGGGGTCGATGATCACGGCCTGGACGAGTTGGATCGGAAGTACCTCCGGTCGATCCTCGAGACCTATGGCGGTGGTCCCGTCGGACTGGAAGCGATCGCCGCGACGATGGGCGATGATGCATCGACGCTCGAGGACGTGGTCGAACCCTATCTGCTGCAATCCGGTTTTCTGGCTCGCACCCGACAGGGTCGATGTCTCACCGCAAGCGGCTATGAACTGCTGGGCGCGTCGGCTCCAAGAGATCTCTTCGACTGATTGTCGTCTCCCCGAAGGTCACCCGCCGCCGGCGGGAAGTCCGAATCGCAGGCTGACCGAAGGGGAATCCCGGATCACGTCGTACCCCGCCTCGAACTGAAGATCGAAATCATTGAACGTACGCGTGATGCTGCCGGAGATCGCGCGCATCTCGTCGGCCCGCAGGTCGTACTGCGGCGTGCAGCCGATCAGATATCGTCTGCCCAGCTTGTACGCCAGACCCGCCTGCAGGAGTTCGGTCTCTCCTGCCTGGATGTATCGATATTCCAGATAGGTGCTCATGACCGGTGAATGGTCGACCTGGAATCCCAGTGAACCGGTCATCAAGCCGTTGTACTCCTGCAGGACCTGTGATCCGTCGGCGAGTATCTGAACGCCGGTGAGGGTGTCCACCAGATACTTGGCCGAACCGCCCACGGAGAAGGTGTCGCTCAGATTCCAGTTCAGATTTCCGTACAGGTGACTTCCCCATTGGGAGAGTTCCGGTCGCCAGTCGACCCAGGTTGGGTTGGGACTCTGTGCGTAGGTCCAGGGGGTCCGTGCATCCGCCAGAGTGAAGACGTCCGCACCATCATTCAACTGTGCGCCCATGTCGAGGTCGATCCAGTCGACGGACCGTCGTCTGCCGCCACCGCCGCGCTTGGTCTGGAAGATCTGACGGACACCGGCACGGATCGCGCTGCCGCCACTGATGGCCTCGATCTCCTGGTCGTAGACCGGGAGTCCTCCGTCATTGAGACTGTCGACGCCCACCCATGCGTGCGCGTACGGTCGGATCACCTGACGGAGTCTGTCCAGATCGAACGTGCTGTTCTTCACGTCGTTCCATGATCGGATGAGCGTGGTGTTGGTCTTCAGACCCGCCGTTCCGAAGAATCTGAGGTTCTTGGCATCGGGGTTGTAGCTTTCGAATTTCTGTTTGAGGTATCCGGTCGCTCTGGCGGACACGTAGGGGACCACGTTCGTCGCCCCGTAGTCGAGCGGCAGACTCAGTTCCTGACGGGTGTCGAGCCGGGTCACGAAGTCACTGTTGTATCCCGCCTGTCCGTAATACAGGTCATGAATGGATTGATCAGGATTCAAGGTGGCGAATGCCGCATTCGGAACACCGAGTTGATTCGGGGTGCCGTCGGTGACCTTGAGTCTCATCAGGCTCGCCGAATATTCACTGGTCCAGCTGACCGAATCGCCGAAGAGACTGTCGGCGTAACGTCGGTAGGCGAGTTCCGGTGCCTTGTCCACGTAATAGGGCCGACTGGCCATCATGTAGTTGTTGCTGATGAACGGGATCATCGAATACTTGGTTGAGAGCGTGAGTTCGGTGTTCCTGCTTCGATAGTCGAGCGAGATCCCGCTCATGTATTCGAGTCTGCTGTCGAAGTCATCGATGCGCCATGCGCTGGACCAGGTGGGATCGCTCATCCAGGCCAGTTCGGCTCGCAGGGTGAGGTTGTTCGAAAGTGCGATGCTGTAGGAGCCTTCCACCTCGCCTCGAAACGACTCTTCGACGTCGACCGAGACACCCGCGCTGGTCCGGTCGACTCCACCGCTGTCGAAGAGTCCGTAGGCCTTGAACTCACCACGGTAGTCCCTGCCTTCGGCTCTGAATTCGAGTCCCACTCCGGCTCCACGTTTGGTGAATCCGTCCACCAGGAGATCGCCTTCCATGTCATCGATCGGGGGTTCGATGCCCAGAAGCGTGAACAGATTCCACGTCGTCTCGATCTCCATGCCGTATTCATCGTCGTAACCGAGTCTCAGGCTTTTGAAGGGGAGTGCGTCGATCTCACCGGAGAATCCGGGCCAGTAGAAGAATGGCACGCCACCGGCCTGAATGGTGAGATCATCACCTTCGATGTAGGTGATGCGTTCGCCTTGTCCACCCGGTCCGCCATCTCGAAGTGCTTCGGCGTCCGCCGGTCGACGGGAGATCGTCACCCGATCGAGACCGATCGCCAGATGGGGGACCATGAAGCTGCTGGTGGAGATTCTGGCTTTCTCCGCGACCCACTCGTCGGCGGAGAGCTGGCGCATCTCCTTCGCCCGGGCGAACACGGGTTTCTCACCGGTGAGCCTGTTGTAGGTTCTGAGCAGGGCGTCGAGCATCAGTGCCCGGTCGTTCGCGATGTCGTAGTAGACGGCTCTGGCACGCACGTCGTAGCGTCCGTCCGTGGCGATCACTTCCTCCTCGAGGTAGATCCCCTCCACGTCGTTTATCGAGATCTGCCGGTCTCCGGCACCCATGCCGGCAACGCTGCCCTTTCGCAGGAAGATCACCCCTCCGCCTGCGCTGAGTTGAAGAGGTGCGAAGTCGTCGTTCGATCCCATCGGATCGTAATCGATGAGAAAGCGTCCATCGGCGATGATGGTGTCCTCGGCCTGGTCGATCTGGATCTCATTCGCCGTGAACGAAACCATGCCACTTGGCTGGAAGATCGCGATCGAAGCGACCTGTTGCGTGGGAAGCTCGACTTCCTTCGGCAACCGAGCCAGCGCATCGGCTTCACTGTCACGAAGCACAGGCGAAGCGCCCGGGACAGGTGTCGGCAGAACCGGTACGGGTGCTTCAAGCGCCTGAGGTCTGGGACTCAGCTCGGGCAGGGGAGCCACCAGAAGACCTCTGAGATATCTGGCAAGTCTTTTCTCGCCGCGTCTCAGCAGCGTGTTGATCTCAGGTGGCTGTCGATTGATGATCGCGGTCGAAAGCGTGACCGACCCTCGGGAGGAGCCGACGATCAGGACGTCATCACCGGTGACGCCGAGCCCTGCGCGACGGGTCGGTTCCTCGACTCTCGGAAAGTACACGGCGAGTTGATTGACCAGGCCGTCCGCGGACGGCAGTCGATTGAGCCAGACGACGGCTTCTGCGGCGGTGAAGGCATACCCGCCGACGTCGATCTGGACGTCACCTTCCAACTGTATTCGCGTGGTGTCATCGACCTGCCAGCTCCAGCACTGCTGGGCGACCACTCTGATGTCGGAGGTGATGGGTTCGATCGGCAGGATGAATCCGCCGAGCCTGTCTCCGGTCACCGTGACCCTCTTGCCGGTCTCGGCTTCCTGCGCCAGTGCCCCGGCGGCCTGACAGAGGGCGAGCGCGCACCCACCGAGAAGGGTGAGGGCATGTCTTCCGAATGAGGTTCTTTTCGGGCATCCTTGCACGCGAGAATGGTACCAGAACGGTTGAAAATCAGATGATCGTCAGACCTTGTAGCGTGGAGGGTGTGCGGCGAGCCCGCCCAGTTCCTTCATGGTGGTCATCGCCACGAAACCGGTGACTGCCAGCCCCAGCAGCAGCATTGCGGCGCCGTACATGCCTGCGGCGAGAAGCCAGCTTGCAGCGTAGAGGCTCTGCCACATCGCACCGTATCGGGTCAGTTTCTCGGTGGCCTGCCGTGGCTCGCCACGGGCGATCTTGATTCTGGAAATCCAGATGAACGAGGCCACCGCCAGAATGGGCCAGATGATCCCACTCCACCCGTTCAAAGGCCACCAGCCGATTTCATGGCCTTGATACCAGCCGGTCATCAGGATGATCACCGACCAGATGAGATAGGCCACTCCGATGCTGGTGAAGGAGCGACGGCTCAGGGCGGGTCGTTTTCGACCGATCATGTGGACCAGCAGGCTGATCACCATCGCGTGGGTCATCGTGAGCCAGACAGGAAAGGTGAAGGTCAGTTCGTAATTGGGTATGAGCATGTGCATCGCGCTCACCAGGCCGATGGCGACGACGCCGACCGCAGGGACGTGTTTTCCCGCCACGTTGTAGAACAGGATTCCCAGAGCCACCATCAAGGCGAATCCCAGCGCCCAGGTTCCGAAGGGGAGAGCGGCCAGCAACGCGATGATGAGCGCCGTCGTGATCACGATCCCGGCGGTCCCGGGTCGGATTCTTCCCGAGGGAATCGGTTTTTCAGGTGAAAAAGTGCTGTCATGCCGGGCATCGAGCAGGTCGTTCAGCGAGGCCCCGAAGGTGAACAGGCCGGTCGCGATGACCGCGCTGAGCGCCAGGGCCACCCAGAGCGGCATCTTGGTCACGCTCAGATAGGGGTACATCCCGCTTTCTCTGGTGAAAAGCACGGTGAACCAGACATCTCCGACCGCACCGACCGCCATCGCCAGCCGGGTAAGCTGGACCGTGCCGAAGAGCCTGGCCGTGAGTGAACGTCTCATGATGGGTAGAGTAACGACTGCAGGACCTTTCAAGCGCCCCTAAGGGGTGCGCATCCCCTAGGATGCCGCGCCACCGAGGAGATTCGATCATGAGAGACATTCCACGAATGAACATCGACGCCACCGGACTCAGAATAGGCATGGTGACCAGTGCCTACCACGAGGAGATCACCGCGCGCATGCGGGAGGCGGCCATCGACGCGTTTCTCGAAGCAGGTGGAGAGGAGGATGATCTGTACGAGGTCGTCGCACCGGGCGCCTTCGAACTCGTGGTGCTCGCCGATGCGCTCGCCCGAAAGGATCTGGACGGGGTGGTCGTGCTCGGCTGTGTCATCAAGGGCGACACCATGCATGATCAGTACATCTGCAATTCGACTTCCCAGATGCTCGCCCACATCTCCTTCGAACATGAAATTCCCGTCGGATTCGGTCTGCTCACCCTCTTCTCCAAGGAGCAGGGGATGGATCGTGCGGGTGGCGAGAAGGGCAACAAGGGGGAGGAGACCATGAACGCCGTGATCGCCACCGCGCTGGGTCTTCAGTCGATCGAAGAGGATCTCCCCGACAAGCTCGACACCGACGAAGGTGATGAGGAGGAAGGCGAAGAGGAATACGAATACGAGGTCGTCGAAGAGTACGAGGATGGTGAAGAGGTTCCGGAAGAGGAACTCGAGTACGAGGAGGAGGAGGCTTGACCGACGTGACTCGCAATGCACGACGGTGTGCGCTTCAGGTCCTCTATCAGATGGACGCGATCGATCTCACCGAGCAGCTCCCCTTCGCCGAGGAGCAGCGCATCAGAAAGGCGCTCGTCGAGGGTGGAAGCTCCGATGAAGCCCGGGATCTGGGCGTGGAACTCGCCAAAGGCGCCTGGGCCGATCGACTTCGGTGTGATGCGCTGGTCGAACCTTGCACACCCGAGTGGCCGACGCATCGTCAACCGATGATCGATCGCAACATTCTCAGGCTCGCGCTGCACGAGATCTCCGTGGCGGATGTTCCACCCAAGGTGGCGATCAACGACGCGGTCGAGCTGGCGAAGGAGTACGGCGGGGAGAAATCCCCCGGATTCGTGAACGCGGTGCTGGATCGCATCTGGAAGGACGACGACGGCACCACCCTCGAGGATCCCTCGATCCCACCGCCCGGAGACGGCGCCTGATGGGCATCTTCAAGTCCACTCTCTCCCGCATCCGTTCGGGCCTGACCCGCACCGCATCCACTTTCGGAGGCGGCCTGCGATCGCTGCTCACCGGCCGCAAGATCGATGACGACCTTCTTGATCAGATCGAGTCCAGTCTGCTCGGAGCCGACGTCGGGTTTCAGGCCACCTCTGAAATCGTGGAGGCGCTTCGCGAGGACTGGCGAGCCGGTCGGATCAGCACCGGCGATGAGGTGCTCGTGCATCTGAAGAAGACCTTGAAGTCACGCTGGGGTGATGCCGATCGTTCGCTCGCCGTCGCCACCGAATCACCCACGGTCATTCTGGTCGTCGGTGTCAACGGAGTCGGCAAGACCACGAGCGTCGCGAAGATCGCGCACAGTCTCCGACAGGAGGGCCGTTCGGTGCTGCTGGCGGCTGCCGACACGTTTCGTGCCGGTGCGGTCGCGCAACTCGCGATCTGGTCGGAGCGTCTCGGGGTCGAGATCGTCAAGGGTGATCAAGGTGCCGATCCCGCTTCGGTGGCCTTCGATGCCGCGGAAGCTGCCGTCGCACGCAAGGTCGATGTCCTGCTGGTCGATACCGCGGGGCGGCTTCACAACCAGAACGATCTGATGCGTCAGCTGGTCAAGATCCGCGATGTGATCAGGCGCAAGATTCCCGGTGCGCCGCACGAGGTGCTGCTCGTGCTCGATGCCACCAGCGGACAGAACGGCCTGGTCCAGGCCCGTTCCTTCGGTGATGCGGTCGATGTCACCGGCGTCTTTCTGAGCAAGCTCGATGGTACCGCTCGCGGCGGCATCGTCGTCGCGATCCGAGACGAGCTCGAGGTCCCTGTGAAGCTGGTCGGAATCGGCGAACGTCCGGAAGATGTGGAGCCCTTCGATCCGGAGGCCTTCATCGATGCCATCTTCGCCGAGGAATGAAAACCATCGATCTCGGTTCCGAAGCCTGGTGCTATAGTTGAGACATCTCTCTGAGGAGCTTTTCCGGATGTCCCGCCTGCAGATGCCAGTTCGCACTCCATCCCCTCGTCGTGGCTTCACGCTCGTCGAGATGATCGTCACCATCGGCATCATCGGACTGTTGCTGGGTCTGACCTTTCCCGCACTCAGGACGTTTCGACGAGAAGCTCAGAACGTGCAGTGCCTGAGCAATCTCAAGCAGCTCGGCACCATCCTGCAGACCTACATGAATCAGACCGGCGGCCTGCCGCCCATGGTCGATTTCATTCCCGCCGCCACCGACAATGGTCCTGTCGGTGGTCTTCCCCAGGCGCTGCGAGGGTTCATCGATCGGGACAACAAATGCTGGTGCTGTCCCTCCGACACCGACCAGCAGGGATCGCTCTCGACCGGAACCAGCTACTTCTACATGCCCGGTCTTCTTCGCTATTCACCCAACGTCCAGATCCAGGTCCAGCAGGCGCTCATTCCCTACTACCTCGATCCGACGGTCACGGATGAACAGATCGAACGCCGACGCTCAGAGATGGAATGTCGCATCGTCACCGCCTTCTATCGCCAGGACGGTCGTCGAATGCCGATGCTGCTCGACAGCGTCGATCGCCACCCCGGCACTCGGATTCAACGAAACGCCCTCTTCTTCGACGGCTCCGTGGGCATGAGCACCGATACCGCCGAAATCCTCGAAGGGGCGGAAGACGCCGCCGACGACTTCGAAGAGGATCCCGACATGACGGATTCGCTCAGTTTCCTCGAACCGAATACGATGTCCTCAACACCATGAGTCAGCTCAGCGACTTCATCCAGGATCTCCAGTGGAAGCTCGGCGAACGCCGTCGGGAAGTCGCCATCGGTGTGTCCGGACTGCTGGTCGCGCTGCTTGTCGGTGTGCTCGTCTGGTGGGCGTTCTTCCTCCGTTGGCAACCGCCACCGAGCATCTTCGACTCACCCGTTCAGGATGTGCTCGGCTATCTGGCCATGGATGACTTCAGTCAGCTTCCGATGGAGGAGCGGATCCAGTTTCTGATCGAATTCTCCGATCGATTCCGTGGCATGGAGCAGTCGGATTCCGCCACCATGGCGGCCTTTCTCGCCGGCATCACCGGCCCGGTCCGTGAGACCGCGACGCAGAACATCCGAGTGCTCGCAAAGGACATCATGGTCGATGGTGCGGCGGAGTACGTGAACATCCCCTTCGCCGAGCGAGGCGCCTTTCTCGATCAGTGGGTTCTGAAGTGGACCGCACTCGGTGAGCGTGCCGTCACCGGTGAGGATCCTTCCGGAACCGATGAGGAACGTCTCGCCGACATGCGTGCCGAGGCCGAGCGCGACACCACTCGTGAGATCGACGAATCGCGCATTCCAGACCTCACCACCCTGGGAGCGGTGCGTTTCATGGACTTCTGGTCCAGCGAAGTCGAGACGAGTGCCAGCCCGCGAGAGCAGGGCCAGATCGTGGTCTTCATGCGCGACCTGCGCAAGCGCATCACCGGGGACTGATGGCGGTTCCATTGGTCTTGTCTTTCGTGATGGTCGCTCCTTGATCGAACAACCAGGCACCGATCGCTGCCGGAGTCTCATCCGCCTGGTCGGCTCGTCCGACGAGGATGGCGTCAGCTTCAATCGAAACATTGAAACCGAATCGAATCGGCGGTCGATTCCCACGCGACACGATCGAGTGTCGATCGATCAACGACCAGCCCCATCCACTTTTTCGGTGAATGGTGATCCGTCCGTGCGCGCTCGTCCCTGCGCCGGCCTCCGGTGCGCCGATCACCAGGATGTCTCCCGATCCCGCCATCGCATGACCGAAACGGTCACCCTGATCGCCATCCGGATCGGTGATCCGATCGATCAGTTCCCAACGTCCCGTTCGACCGGTGAAGACGTAGACCGCGCCTCGGTCCTCGCGTGTTCCAGGTGCGGACACCAGAAGCTCATGTCCGTGCAGGAGCAGCGTGCTTCCGAAAAGATCCCGTGATTGGATTCGATCCGGCACCAGTTTCTGTCTCATGCTCCAGCGATCGCTGCGTTTCTCATAGCACCACACCGACCCGGTCTTCTCGCCATGGTCGTCGTCACCCCAGGCACCGATGACAAGATGGTCTCCCGAAATCGCGAGGCTGCTTCCGAAGAAATCCGAGGGTGCGGCGTCCGGGGCCACCAGCCGAGCAGTGAGCGCCCAGTCATGGTCGGTTCGTTCGAAGATGAAGACGCAGCCTGCGTCACGCCCGGCCCTGTCAGAGCGCGGCGCTCCGATCGCGATCACACCCTCTCCGATCGCGACCGCATGACCGAAGGCGGCATCGGTCTCCGCCGAAGGATCGGCGAAGGCATGTTCGATCGCCCATCCTGTGTCCGTCATGACGTACAACCATGCGCGACCGGCACCCCAGTTGGTCTCGGAGTCTTGAGGTGCGCCGATCAGCAGATGACGATCTCGACCTGCCAGCACCGAGCCGAATCCATCCGGCCAGGTTCGCTCTGGAGCCGTCAGCACGATGGTGGGAGAGGCATCCGGTCGATCTCTGGAATACAGGCGGACTTTTCCGGGACGCAGCGAGCCGTCCGATCCACGGTCGGTCGCGATTGCAAGCACGTCTTCATGCACCAGCACGCCTGATGCACCGAAGCGACGTTCGTCATCGGACGCACCATCCGTCGGAACACTCCATGCATGGCGAATTTCGAACGTGTCCGAGTCGTGGCGGCTCGCCCCGAAACCATTCTCGTGTGCGATTCCAAGCAGGATCAGACCGGTCATCACGTGTCTTCTCATGGGCATGAGCCCTCCTTGGACGGAGGGTACGACCTGTCATTCGATGTTTCGAAAGTGATGCGAAAGAGAACGGGATCCTGCCGAGTGTCTCTTCGCGCTCTACCCAAAGATCTTGTGGTACGGAATCATCCGGTTGAGAATGCCACCTGCGATCAATCCGATCAAGGCACCGGTCCCGAACCTGTCGATCGTGAACAGGCTGATCAGGCCCCCGATCACGACGGCGATGGCGAGCATCAGGAGCTTGAGGAATCTCACGTTCATGTCTCTGATCTCCCGCTGAAAGAGTGCCATCCCGATGTCGGCCTCATCACAGTCCACGTCGTCCGCGTCGCCCCATCTTGTAGCCCTTGCGCTTGCCCTTCTTGGGTTTGCCGCCCCGATCCTTCCGTCCGTCGCCGGCGCTGCGCCAGCCTTCCTTCTGTTCCTTCGGTTCCGGGGGTGCGATCGATTCGTAGGAGACCACTTCGAGATCCATTTCGCGCGAGGGCAGGTCGATCAAGCCGATCTGCACCACGACTCGATCACCCACGCCGATCGAGGATCCGCCCCTGGGGGCGAACAGCCGTCCGGTCATGCGATCCTGTCGCCAGTCCCCTCCGAATGACCCGCCTCCCGGCATGCTCTGAGGTTTGACCATGCCGTCGACGAGGTACTTGTCGAGCGTGACGAAGATCCCGCCCTTGCTGGTCGTGCCGGTCACGGTGCCTTCGAACGTCTCGCCCGGATCCTGATCCTCGAGGAACTGGAGAATGAGGAATTCACGCAGACTCCGTTCGGCTGCGTCGGCGTTCTTCTCGGTCGCCGAGCAGTGGTCGCCGACTTCCGAAAGGTGGTTCTCACTGAAGCAGCGTTCGTCGTACTCCATGCTGCTTGCGATCTTCTTCCGGCCCTTGCCTCCCTTGGTCTGCGTGCCGTTCTCGGTGGTGTCCAGATAGGCGTCGATCGCACGGTGCACGGTGAGATCCGGATAGCGCCTGATCGGACTCGTGAAGTGGGCGTAGTGCTTCGAGGCGAGTGCGAAGTGCCCGATCAGGGCGGGGCTGTAGTTCGCGCGGGTGAGCGTCTTCAGGAGTGCGAAGTGGATCGCGCGCTCGAACGGTGTCCCCATCGCCACCTTGGCGAGTTCCTGGAGATCCTTTCGATCCGGGTTCTCCTTGATCTTGAAGCGGACCAGACGCGCGAAGTTTCTCAGGTCCTCGAGATCGTTGTAGTCGGGCTCGGGGTGGATGCGACGCAGCAGTGGGATGTGCAGGGTCGCGAAGAGATCCGCGACCGCTTCGTTGGCCGCGACCATGAACATCTCGATCACGGTGTGGGTGAAGGCGTCGTCCTCGGGAACCGCATCGACGACCTTGCCGTTCTCGTCGAAGACGATCTCCGACTCGGGAAGCGAAAGGCTCAGCATGCCGTCCACGCGTCGGCGTTCCCGGATCAGTTTCGCAAGCTTGTCGCAGTTTCGCAGTGCATCCTGGAGTTGATCGGAATAGACCGGTGTCGCTCTGGTGTTCCTGGTCGCCTTGTCGAGGTCGCCGTCGATCAGGCCCTGTGCTTCGAGGTAGGTCAGACGCTTGTCGGAACGGATCAGCGATCGGTGGTAGCGATGTCCCATGACCCGACCCAGTGCGTCATAGGTGATGAAGACGCTCTTCACGAAACGTGGCACGTCCTCCTGCAGGGAACAGACACCGTTCGAAAGCAGTTCCGGAAGCATCGGAATGACGAGTCGCGGCAGGTAGGCCGAGTTTCCGCGCTTGTAGGCTTCCTTGTCGAGCTCGCCATCGGTCTTCACGAAGTGGGCGACATCCGCGATGTGCACGCCCAGTTCGTATTCGTCTCTGACGGAATCGTGCGTCAGGGAGATCGCATCATCGAAGTCACGTGCGTCCGGAGGGTCGATCGTGAAGGTGAGCAGGTCTCGCAGGTCGAGCCGATCCTGAGGACAGTCTTCCGCGGACTCGCGATCGAAGATCGCGGCGACGTTGCGGGCTTCCTCGACCACGGGTTCCTTGAATTCGGGCTCGAGCCCGTAGTTCGCCAGAACCGCGGCGGTCTCGACGTCCGGTTCGCCCGCGGTTCCGAGCACCTGGACGATGACACCCTCCGCCACGTCGTTGTCGGAGGGGAAGCGCACGAGATCGATCACGACCTTGTCACCCTCCTTGACGTTCTTCGCGGAGGCGTCGCGTGCGAGGATCGGTTCACGAAGCACGGTGCCGTCCGGAATCACGAACCAGAATCCACGTTGCCGGGCGATCGTGCCGGCGAAGCGGGTCTTGTTCCGTTCGAGGACCTCTTCGACCCGTCCACGTGTCCGTCCGCCTCGTCCACCACGGCCGCTTTCCTTCATGCGACTCATGCGCACGCGGACCCGGTCGCCGCTGATCGCATCACGCATGCCTGATTCCGGAATGAAGAGATCGCCTCCACGGTAGGGGGTGTCCGGCTTCACGAAACCGAACCCGCGTGAGGTGATCTTGAGAAGACCCTCGAATTCGTCCGGCATGGGAGGAAGTTGCACCACGTCATGGCGACCGAGCACGACCTGCTCCTTCTGCAGCAGTGCGCCCAGTGATGATCTGAAGGTGTCGTCGTTGTCTTCCGGGATGCGCAGCTGACGCATCAACTCTCCGAGCGAGCAGGGGCTGTACTTCTCATTGGCGAGGTGGTCGAGAATTCGTTTCGTGTATCGAAGGGGCATCGGGGCATCCTACCTCGTGGGACGTCTGCCCGAACGATGGTGGTCGGCCGCGGCTCATTCCTTCGTTTTGGCGGACGTGCTCTTGGACTCCGAAGTCGCCTTCTTCGCAGGTGTCTTCGACTCGCTTTTCGAAGAACTCGTGGTGTCCGAACTCTTCTTTTCGGAGCTGGTCTCGGACTTCGAACTCGATTTGTCGTCCGCAGCGGCATCTTTCTTGTAGGAATCGCTTCGATAGTCGGTTTCGTAGAACCCACCGCCCTTGAAGATGATTCCCGCCCCCGTACCGATCAATCGCTTCAGCTTGAGCTTGCCGCATGCCGGGCACTTTTTCTTGACCGAAGCGCTCATCTGCTGGAAGAGTTCGAATTCGTGACCGCACGCGGCGCACTGGTAGTCGTAGGTCGGCATGCCCTCAGTCTCCGCTTTCGCTCGGCGCGATCCCCACCTGTGCGGGCTTCAGCACCAGCGGCCCCATCGACCAGCCCGACTTCACGATCAGACTGACATGACCCGCTTCGACGCCTTCGGCGGGATGCTGAAGCATCGCTTCGTGTCTGTTCGGGTCGAACTCGTCACCCATCTCCGGGGTGATCGCCTCCACGCCGTTCCTGCCCAGCGCGCGCAGGAGTTCCTCTCGCACCAGCGAGACGCCCTCCAGAATGGAATCCGAGGAGGCGCCTTCCTGGTCGAGTGCCATTTCGAACTGATCGAGCACGGGGACGAGGTTGCGCACCACTTCCGCGATCCCACGTTCCCGTGATCTGGACTCGTTCTCGGCGGCACGTCTTTGGAAGTTCGCGAAGTCGGCGAGTGCCCGCTGGCGAGCACCCACGGCCTGTTCGAGATCGACTCTCAGCTGTTCGATCTCCGAGAGCGGCGCTTCCTCTTCGAGCGTTTCCTCTTCGTTGACTTCGACGTCTTCTTCGTTGGTTTCTTCGAGTGTCATCTGTCTGTTCCGTTCACGAGGTCAACCCCCGGTCACCTTGTCCTTGAGTTTGCTCCAGAATCCCTGTCCGGTCTCCGAGACGGGGATCTCCTCGAGTTCCGCGTATTCCTCCAGAAGGCGTCTCTGCTGCTCGTCGAGTCTGGTGGGAACGACCAACTGGATGATCACCACCAATTCACCTCTTCGTCCGCTCCTCAGGTTCGGCAGTCCGGCATCACTGATTCGCAGCACCGCACCGTGCTGGGTTCCGGACGGAAGGACCAGTGGGACCTCGTCCTCCAGGGTCTTGATCTGCAACGTGCATCCGAGCGCGGCCTGTGCGAACGCGACCGGCTGCACCCAGATGATGTCGTCTCCGTCCCGTTCGAACCGTTCGTGTTCGTGCACCCGGACGACGACGTGAAGGTCGCCCTTGATGCCGGTCCCATCCGGACTCTTCTCGGGGGCGGGGGGCTCGCCTTCTCCCTGGACTCGAATCACCTGTCCGTCCCTGATTCCCTTGGGAATCTGGACTTCGAGTGTTCTTGGAAGGGAGACTCGGCCGGCTCCGCGGCAGTCGGCGC
>CABYSN010000010.1 GCA_902521645.1 Planctomycetota bacterium | reverse complement strand
AGCGAACTTGGAGCGAACTTGGAGCGGAGTCGAGCGAGGTCGAATCAGAATTCCTTCTCTCGATGCTGCATCTGAGCCTTCAGTCGGGCCAGGATCGAGGAGTGCATCTGGCTCACGCGACTCTCGGAGAGGTCAAGCGTCAGACCGATCTCCTTCATGGTCATCTCCTCGTAGTAGTAGAGGATGACGATGAGTCGTTCGGCTCGCGTGAGGCCCTTGGTGATCAGATTCTGAAGATCCTGGCGCTGAACCGTGTTGAGGGGATTCTCCTGACGGTGGTCCTTGATCACATCGATCTCACGGACGTCCTTGCTGGAATCGGTTTCGAACCACTTCCGGGTCAGACTCACGACGCCGACCGGCTGTGAATCACGAATGACCTTCTTGTATTCGGAACTGTCGAGCTGCATGTGCGCGGAGATCTGTTCATCCGAGGCCTTCGATCCGGTACGCATCTCGATGGTGCGCCGTGCCTGGTCGACCTTGGAACTGCGAGCACGAACCAGTCGTGGGACCCAGTCCATGTGCCGGAGCTCATCGAAGATGGCGCCCTTGATGCGGGTGCCGCAGTAGGTCTCGAACTTGACACCCCGTTCGGTGTCGAAGGCTTCGATCGCATCCATGAGACCGAACAGACCGGCTGACATCAGATCCTCGACCTCGACCTCGTTGGGAAGTCGCATGTGCATGCGCTCCGCCGTGTACTTCACGATGTCGTGGTACTTCTTCACGAGGAAGTTTCTCATGGTTTCACAACCGTACTCACGGTAGAGATGCCAGAGATTCTCCATACCCTGCTCGGCTTCGATCTCACGAAGCTGGTCTTCGGTGTAGTCACTGGTCACTTCGCGTCGACACGCACGGCGCGAGCGCCGCTTGGGCTTGGCTTCGGCAGAGGCCTCTTCGGCACCGGCTTCCGTGACCTGAACCTCCTGTGCGACCTCGGTCAACTCGACGATTTCCACCGTCTTCTTGGTGGACTTTCGCCCTGAGGCCGTCGTCTTCTCCCTGGTTTTCGTCTTGCTCTTGACGCTCTTCTGCGTCTTGCTCGTCGTCGTTGAATTCGCCATGCGGTCCGCTCCTTGACCTTGCCATGATGAGACCGAAGAGTCCCACCTGTTCGAGATGTCGACCGGCGTACGCTTTCTAGGCGGGTTCAACCATTCACACGAGCTGGAGTCGGCGGGATCCCTCGGGGATTCCAGAGTCCATGAAACTCGAGCATGACACATCGATCGAAACGCGAGTCATTTCGCGTTCGACAAAAATGTGCATGAAGATCGAGTCAATCATGAAAATCGAGTCCGTTCGATTCCGGGCGTACCCGGTGTGAATTGATGAACCAGCGTAGAACACCGGTCCTGCATGTCCATGGTCGTTCCTTGACCCAGGACAGGAGGATTATAGGGGACACACTGCTTGTTCCACAAGCGCACGGTCAGCCCAATGTCGAACTCAGGCCACAGCCTGGGTCGGAGACTCATTGTCTGACGAAGTCACGATCGCCTCTTCGGAAGTGAGATTCTGCTCTGGGTTGCCATCGTCCGCCTGCTCGATGCGCAATTTCTGCGCATGTCGTTCAAGAACACCATCGAGAATCAACCCCATGGCCCCCCCAGCGAGAAAACACAGAAATGAGCTCACCAAAGCCCGTTCCAGAACGCTGTCGAGTGTATTTCCTGAAAAAGCACCCGCGGAAAGTGCCACCATGAACCCTGAGAGTCCCAGGACGGAGGCAAGCGGAGTGATCAGTGAACGATGAGTCATCATCAAAGGAAATCGACGAGAACACCCTTTTCTTTCCACCATTTCCCGTTCTTCTCTGCAGATGGGTGGAATTGTGCGGGTCAGTGGGCCTCAACGCCCTCTGGAGAAGATGCTTCCAGCAAGTCTCTGGAAGAAGCCACCCTCTCGACCTGCCTCCGCCGGCTTCGATGCGGACTCAGCGCCAGCCCCATCGAATCGTTCGACGGGAAGTCCTTCGAGGTGTCTGGCAAGTCGATCGATCGCGCGGGTGACTGGTGCATGCGGTGACTCGAGAAGAACGGGTCGTCGGACGCGTACTGCCTGAGAGACCAGCATGTCATGCGGAATGACCGCGGCAAGCCCGAGTTCCACGCCAAGAAACTTGCGAGCGACCCGGCTGATCCGTGTGTGCACGTCGACGCCCTCTTCATCGGAGTGGGCCATGTTGACGACGAGATCCAGACGCATCTGCCGGCTTCGCGAGACCAGTGCCTTCATCGCACCATACGCATCGGTCATCGATGTGGGCTCGGGGGTGGTCACGATCACGACACGATCCGCGGCGGCGGCAAAGGACATGACAGAGGAACTGATCCCCGCCCCCATGTCGATCAGCAGATGATCAGCCACCGTGTCGAGCATCGAAAGCTGCTTGAGCAGCCTGCGCCGGCCGAGACCGTCGATGTTGGCCATCGAAGCGACACCGGAGGCGCCGGGCACGAGCTGGAACCCGCCGGGCCCCTGCACGAGAATCTCACGCAAAGTGGTCCGCCCGCGAACGACATCCTCGAGCGTCCCGGTCGGAGTGAGTCCGCAGAGAACATCGAGATTCGCCATCCCCATGTCCGCATCGAACAGAACGACTCGACGCCCTCGACAACCGAGTGCGATCGCGAGGTTCAAAGCCAGATTGGATTTCCCCACGCCCCCCTTCCCGCTGACGAATGCGGTGGCATGTGCGAGGCGAGGAGGACCGTCGAAGGTCGGCTTGCGGGGCGAGGCGACCGGTGGCACCGACTTCTTGGACCGAGCGCCGAGATCCGTCGACGCACGTTCCTTGCGGGAACGTTCATGTTGCTCCGCGAGTTCGCGAAGGCGTGTGGCCTGATCGAGCGTCATACGACACGCTCGCATTCGACGCCATTGGAAGGAACGGATTCCGCCCGGGAAGCGATCGGAGCGTGTCCCAGGAGAAGCCGTGCAATGCGATCCGCGCCACCCTGTTCGATGTCGTCGGGGACCTCCTGACCCATGGTGACGAAACTGATTCGAGTGTCGAGTCTTCGAATCACGTTGAGCACGATCCCGAATCCATCAGCCTCATCGAGCTTGGTCAGAACCACGCGATCCGCGCCCAGACGGGAGAAGGCATCGGCATCACGCAGCATCGTCCGCTGTCCAGTGGTGGTCGAAAGCACGAGATGGGTCTCATCGGCCGAAGCCGCACGAAGAAACGCACCGAGCTCTTCGAGCCGTTCACTGTCACGGCGACTCCGGCCGGCGGTATCCACCAGAATCACGTCGCAATCGGCGAGTCGCTCGAGCGCGGGAACCATGTCATCAGGTTCGATCACGACTTCGAGATCGACCTGCAGAATCTCGGCGTAGCGACCGAGCTGATCGACGGCCGCCATGCGGAAGGAATCGGTGGTGACCAGACCGACGGAAAGCCCCTGTCGAAAGCGACAGGATGCGGCCAGCTTGGCGATCGTGGTGGTCTTGCCGACGCCGGTGGGGCCGATCAAGGCGACCACGTGCGGACGTCCCTGCTGCCTTGCCTGACGGATGTCCAGAGGATGGTCGTCGATCGGAAGAAGATCGCTCACCCGACGTCGGGCCGCGCTGGTGACATGCGCATGGTCTCCGACATCACCCCCAAGCTCTTCGGCGATCTCGACGAGAATCGTCTCTGCGATCTCCTCACTGACCTCCTGTTCGATGAGTCGCGTGTAGACCGCACGGAGTGCGTCGAGATTCAGGCGTTGCCCCGATGGGAAGGGACCGCCCTCCTGATCGGAGACCGCAGCCGCCACCACAGCACGAACCTTGTCGAGGGGGTCCTCGACGACGCCACGCTGCGGCACCTCGGAGTCGACCGAACCGGTCCCGAGAAGTTCCTCGCGCTCACGCACCCGCTGCTCGGAACCATGCTGTTCGACCACGAATCGACGGGCGCAGTCGGAGACGGGCGCTCGATTGACCCTGGCACCCTTGCCATCATCGATGGCACCAGAACCCGCTTCAACAGTCTGGTCGATCGATTCGCGGAGACGAGCCGTCGATTCGACCGCTCGCTCATTGCGTTCATTGTTGCGACGAAGTTCGCGCTCACGCTCCAGCTTGATGGCGAGCGCCTGAGCGAGACGCCGGGTCTTGGCGCGTTCGAACTCCATGTCGAGCACCTCGGAGGCGCTCTCGGATGCCTCGGAGGATGGGGCCGCCTGCTCCGGACGGTAGACCGCGGCAGCGTGCATTCCCGCGGAGGAGGCCGTCTCGACTTCGGGGATCTCGACGGTCACCTCGATGATGCGTCGATGCCAGAATCCAAGCACGCCCTTGCGCTTCACGGCACGAGACTGCACGACCCTGACATTCGAACCCAGATCGGCTCGTGCGGCCTGAAGTGCCTGATCCTGAGTGAACGCCTTGTATGTTCTGAGTTTCACCGGTGCGTGCCTTCCTGGCTGTGCGTCCGGCAGAGCGGACGCGTCAGGGCCGAGGCCCTGATCATGGCTTCCTGCCATGTGTCGATGAGATAATCATCCTCTCAAGAGGACCTTTCGGCAAGCCTCAAGAAGAGGTTTGGAAAGGCTTTGTTGGATTTCCCGCAGCTTCGTCCGATCCTGTCGCCGTCGCACCGGTCTCGCTCGAGGCACTGGGCGTCGGTGCAAGTTGAATCAGACCGAGGCTTTCCATTTCCACATCGATGATCTCGTTGATACCGAGCACCACGACATCGGAAAGGAAGGCCTTCACGATCTCTCGAACCTGGGCCCTCACACCGGGACTGGCCACGACGATCGCACGCTCTCCACGATCCACCAGAGCGCGAAGGGACTCCACGGCAGCCTGGCCGATGGAACTCGCCAGCTGAGGGGGGATGAGAAGCGTGGTACCGGTGGCGGTCTGCTCCTTGTAACCGCTGATCTGTTCTTCCAGAGTGGGGTCGACCGTCACGCAGCGAATCCTGGAGACCCCGCGTTCGTCGGGCACGGCGTACTGGGCGCAGATGGTGCGTCGAAGTCCGTTGCGAACATATTCCACCAGGACGTCGGGATCCTTGGTGTGCTGCGACCATTCGGAGAGCGTCTCGAGAATCGTCTCCAGATCACGGATGGGCACGCGCTCACGGAGCAGCGACTGAAGCACCTTCTGCAGTTCGCCGGGCTTGATCTGCGCGGGAACGGTCTCCTCGACGAGCTTCGGAGCCTTCTCCTTCAACTTCTCGATGAGATTCGACACCTCTTCACGAGACAGCAGTTCGTCGGCATGCCGGCGAGCGATCTCCACCAGATGGGTGACCAGAACCACCCCCGGCTCGATCACCACGTAGTTCGCATTTTCGGCACGAGTGCGTTGCGCCGGATCGATCCACACCGCCTCCAGACCGAAGACCGGCTCGACTTCACGAACACCCTCGATCTCGGTGGTCACCACCCCGGGATCCATGGCCATGATCATCCCGGGATGCACCACGCCCTCACCCACGACCGCACCGCGAATCCGCAGCCGATACTGCTCGGATGGAAGCTGGACGTTGTCTCTGATGCGCACCGGAGGAAGCACGATGCCGAGCTCACCCGCCATGTCTTCACGCTGCCTGGTGATCTGCTCGAGTATGCCTCCACCACGCCCGGAGTCGACCAGTTGGACCAGCCCGTACCCCAGTTCGATCTCGAGGGTGTCGACCCGAAGCAGATCATCGACCGGCGGGGCTTCCTCGGAGCCGGCATTCGCCGCATGCGCGGCTTCGGCCCGGATGCGTTCCGCGGTCAGCTTCCGCCCTCGCAGGGAGAGGAAACCGAGAGTGGTCAGGCCCAGGGCCGCACTGAGCAGAGGAAACGCGGGAAGACCGGTGAACGCGAGCATCCCCAGGAAGAGCGCGATCATGAAGAGCGCCGTGGGTTGCGAGACCAGCTGGGAGGGGATCGCATCACCGATCGCCTTGCCGCCACCTGCACGAGCCACGATCAGGCCCGCGGCGATCGCGACGATGAATGCCGGAATCTGTGAGACCAGGCCGTCACCGATCGACAGCATGCCGAAGGTCCGTAGTGCGGACCCCACGTCGAGACCGTTGTCCATGACACCGATGGCCACCCCACCGATGATGTTCACAAGGGTGATGACGATGCCGGCGATGGCATCACCTCGGACGAACTTGCTCGCACCATCCATGGCGCCGTAGAAATCAGCCTCCCGAGTGACCTCCTCGCGACGTTCGCGGGCATCGGTCTCGCTGATCAGGCCTGCGGAAAGATCGGCATCGATCGCCATCTGCTTGCCGGGCATGGCATCGAGGGTGAATCGAGCCGCGACCTCGGACATGCGAGTGGCACCCTTGGTGATCACGACGAACTGGACCACGATGAGAATGATGAAGATGATCCCGCCGACGACGGCGTCATTGCCTGCGACGAAGTTCGCGAAGGCGTCGATGACGTTTCCAGCGACACCCTTGAGTTCCTCCGGAGAGGACCCGTCGGCCGAAAGAATCAGACGGGTCGAGGCGACGTTCAGCACCAGACGGAAGAGAGTGGTCGCGAGAAGCAGTGCCGGGAAGACGGAGAACTCGAGCGGCCGCTTCATCTGGATCGTGGTCAGCAGGACGATCGCGGCGAGAGAGAGATTGGCGCAGATCAGAAGATCGAGCAGCAGAGAGGGCAGAGGGACCACCAGCACGCCGATGAGCGCGAGGAATCCCAGCGGAACGAGAAGTTCTTTTCGCCGGGCGATGGCATGCAGGATGCCGGGAAGGTTGGAACCGTCGGCCGCTTGAGCCATTCAGTGGTTCTCCATGAATCCGTTCAAGTCATTGTTCATCCGACCGCCCGACCTTCGAGACGATACACGTATGCCAGCACCTCGGAGACGGCCTGGTAGAGGTCATGGGGGATCTCATCTCCGACCTTGACCTGTGCATACAACGCACGGGCAAGAGGTTTTCGTTCGAGAATCGGAATCGAATGCTGCATGCCGATCTGACGGATTCTGAGCGCGAGATGATCCGCGCCCATGGCGACGACCACCGGAGCGTTCATCGTGGACTGATCCCATTGAAGCGCCACCGAGATGTGGGTCGGATTGGTCACGATCACGTCGGCCTTGGGCACCGCGCTCGAGATTCGCTGCTGCGCGAGCTGACGAGCGAACTGCATGCGACGCTGCTTGAGCTGGGGATCACCGTCCATCTGCTTGAACTCGTCACGGACCTGCTGCTTGGTCATCTTCAGACCATCCTTGTGACGATGCTTCTGCCAGAGATAGTCGAGAAGACCGAGGAGGAGGAGAATGAGCGCGATGCGCAAGGCCAGCTGCATCATCAGCTCCCCCACCGCCAACAGAGCCGCCGGCAGAGGAAGCATCGGAAGCAGCATCACCTTGTCATGCATTCCATTGACCGTGAGAATCACCACGCAGAGCACGAGACCGACCTTGAGTGAATCGAGTCCGGCCTTCACGAAGGCGGATGTTCCAAAGACACGCTTGGCGCCTTCGAGAGGGTTGAGCTTGGAGAACTTCGGCGTGACCGACTTCGGAGCCAGCAGAAATCCGACCTGAAGCACGTTGGCCAGCACGCAGACACCCCAGATGACCAGCATGATGGGCAGAAGTCCGATCATCGCGGCGAGCGCTCCGACTTCGACGGAGTCGGCCCAGGTGCCAGGGGAGGTGTTTCTCAGCCCGGGCTCGGCCAGGACCTGCTCAAGTGCGAGCCCGAGGACGTTGAACATCGGCCCGAAACCGAACCAGACCGCCAGGGAACCTCCCGCCAGAACGATCGCCGAAGTCAGATCCGCGCTGCGGGCGACCTTGCCCTCCTCGCGGGAATCACGCAACTTCTTCTGAGTGGGCTCTTCAGTCTTTTCACCGAGGTCTTCAGCCACCAGGCACCCCCGCCTCCTGATACCAGCTCATCATCAGACCGAGGATGTCATCGATGAATTCGATCAGGACCTCGCTGAGAATTCCGATGCCTGCGATGATGGTGCCGATTCCCACCATGATCCGGATCGGAAAACCGAGACTCAGGATGTTCAGCTGAGGAACCGTCTTGGCGATGAAACCGATCGCGACGGTCTCGAGGAAGACCAACGCGAGCAGAGGCGCCGCGACCCGCATTCCCATCTCGATGGCAGCCATGATCAGACCGCTGAGCATCATCGACAACCCACCGTCGAGATGAATGGAACCGATGCCGACGTAGTGGTAGCTGTTGAGCACCGCGAGGACGGACCAGTCGATCCCCCCCATCGCGATGAAGGTGACCAGCGCGAACAGAAACAACATGTTCTCAAGCACGTCGGCTTCACCACCCATGGCCGGATTGTAGAAGCGGGCGAACCCGAGCCCCATCTGCTGAGCCATGACCAGACCACCGGTCTGCATGGCGAAGAGCGGAATCAGAGCGATGAAGCCGATGAGGGCGCCGATGACGATTTCGATGGCAAGCGAGGCGAGCAGCGCCCACAGACCGAGGCTCTCCGCACCCACCAGAGCTCCGGAGGCACTGAGCACCGGCATCGCCGCGGCGGCCATCCCGATGAAGAAGAGGATCTTCACTCGCCCGACGATGACCGGAGAACCGAAGACCGGCGCGAAGAGCGCGAGTCCGCCCAGCCTGGCGGCGACGAGAAGCAGAGGGATCGCCATGGAACCCAGTCCCGTCATCGCGGTCGTCATGGAAGCGGTGTCCTGCACGCTCGCGTCAACCTCCGAACATTCGCTCGGCGAAGACCGAGATCTGACCGCCGATCCAACCAAGCAGGAGAATCGCGACGACCACCATCGCGATGATCTTCGGCACGAAGGCGAGCGTCTGTTCCTGGACCTGGGTCACGGCCTGGAGAAGACTGATGACCAGACCGACCAGGAGCCCGGCACCGAGAATCGGGGCCGAAACCAGAAGGGTGATCATCAGGGCTTCTCTGACGAGAGCGATGTTTTCAGTATCCATGCGGAGACCCTTGGAGAGGAGACGGAGCTACCCGCCGAGAGCCGGGGCGACACCCGACATCAGCTGGAAGGTGACCAGATCCCATCCGTCGACGAGAACGAACAGGAGCAGTTTGAAGGGAAGCGAGATCAGAACCGGTGGCAGCATCATCATGCCCATCGAGATCAGGAGACTGGCGATCACCATGTCGATCACGAGAAACGGCAGATAGATCTTGAACCCGAGAAGAAAGGCGGTCTTCAATTCGCTGAGGATGTAGGACGGAACGAGGGTCAGCAGATCGATGTCGTCGGTGGTCATGCTGGCGGGATCGATGGGTTGCGACTGGGCGTCACGTCGGAATCCCTCGATCATCCAGACGGTCTCCCAGTTCCCGGTGTGGTCGATCTGATCGAACATGAAATCCCGCAGCGGCATCTTGGCGCGATCCCATGCGGCGATCTGATTCACCGGCATGGACTGACTGTCGGCGGTCTCGGCCAGATAGGGCTTGATGCCGGCGTCGTACATCCTCGAGAAGGTCGGAGACATCACCACCAATGTCAGAAAGAGACTCAGACCGACGATGATCTGACTTGGCGGCAGGCCCTGCGTTCCGAGCGCCTGACGCAGCAGGCTCAGCACGATCACGATCCGGGTGAAGCAGGTGCAGAGAATGAACACCGAAGGCACGATCGCAAGCACCGTGAGAAGGACGACGATGTTCAGACTGGTGGACAGGCCGCCTTCAAGCCCGAGCTCGCTTGCGGCCTGCTCGACCGCACCGATCGGGTTCTCGACCAGGATCGCACCACCGCCCGGGGCCGCGGAAGCATGCCCGGCCGCGAAGAGCAGGACGGTCGCGCTCAAGGCGAGGAAGAGAATGCTCGAAGACTTCACCCCTTGAGTCACACCGCACCCCCGGCAAGCGATCTTCGTTTTCGTCTGGTGAGATCGACCGTTTCGGCGACGAACCCCGGCATGCCCTCCACGGGCTGCAGCGAGGAGGACTCCGCATCGGATTCGAGCGACGCTTCGAAAGCAGGCGCGAAGGACTCTTCAACTTTCTCACGTTCTTCACCATTGACACGCGCGCGGATGTCGGCGACCTCATCGCGATCCGTGACCTCGGACAGCGTGGTCATCGATCCGGACGCCTGATGGACCACCAGGATCCGGCGCCCGACCTCGAGCAGAACGACGTGTTCGCCACGCGCGACGGGGTAGCGAGCGAGAATGGAGGCGACACCCTCCGGAGCGCGCACACGGGCGAGCAACCCACGACCCGCTCCGGTCCTGGCGGACTTGCGAACGAGCATTCGAAGGATCCAGATCAGAAACAGGACGCCGGCGAGTCCACCCCCGACCTGAAGAACATCACGGGCACCACTGCCATCGACCCCACCGGCGGGAGCCGCAGCCGCGACGTCCGCCTCTCCACCGGGCAACGGGAGGGACGACCAGCGGGAGCTCGCCGCCTCGACCGCTGCGGGCGTGACCTCCGCAGATGGGGCCTGAGTTTCGGAGCCCTCGACCACGGACTCGGATGAAGCGGACACGGAGCTCGCTTCGGTGGAGGCGATCGAAGGTTCTTCGGAGATCGGCGCTTCAGAAAGGGATTCCGGGACGACCTCCTCGGAAGAGGTCGTGAGATCGGTGAGGCGAAGCGGTTCGAGCAACGGCGCCTCCTGGGCGGACGACGCGGCGGGGACCGAGGCAAGAAGGCATGATGAAAGGAGGATGCTCATGCGATTCATGGGATTGAGATTCATGCTTTGGACCTTGTCTGCTCGACGCGCACCGCGTGGAGAGCGTCTCGTTCTGTCTGACTCTTGGACTGGACCTGGGGGTTGCTTCGACGCGTCAACTCGTGCGAGCCGGCGGGTCGACGATCTCGCTCACTCGTATGCAGAAGTTCTCGTTGAGAACGAGCACCTCTCCCCGAGCGATCCTCCGGCCGTTGACGTAGATGTCCACGGGGTCGCCGGCAGCCTTGTCGAGTTCGACCACCGCATCGGAGGACAGACGAAGCACGTCCTCCACGAGCATCTTGGTGCGACCAAGCTCGATCCTCACTTCAAGCTGCACGTCATCGAGCAGCCCGATGGACTCATCCACCGAACTCACGCCTGCCTGTGCGGCAAGATTGGGAAGATCAGGGGCACCCAAAGGCTCGGTTGCCGGAGTGCGTTCAGCCGCCTCGGTCACCCGTCGAACGGCTTGTGCCGTGCCCTCGACCGCTTTTTCAGCGTCATGAGGCGCCGAAGGTGGATGTGATGACTCGGGCGAGGGCGCCCCGGCATTGGTCTGAGGTGTGGTGTTCCCCGAGTCGGTCGGGGATGAGGGGGTTGGGTTGCCAATGGAATCAGGCACCCCACCGTGGGAATTCGGTTCGTTCATCGTTGGCTCCGCCGTGAACCCCCGGCATCCTGCCGGGGTGCGCAATCTTTGCGCATCAATTGCATCGGAAGAAAGGGTCTACGCGCTGCAGAGAATCCCCAAGCACCTTGACCATTTCACCGAGTTTCATCTTCGGGGCATTCTTCAGCTTCGAATTCGGAAGCCGGTGCCACTGACGATCACGACCTTCACGATCCTTGAGACCTCGGGCTTGGCTTCACCCTCAAATCGTTTTCGCAGAAGGGTTTCGATCCGATCAGTCATGACCTTCATCCGAGGATCCTGGAGCACTGCAGGGTCCGCCTGGCGCCAGAGCGTCGCCATTTCGGCTCTGATCTCATGCTGAAACTGACCCACCAGATCGGAGAGCCAGAGTGCATGATCCTCAGGGACATGGACATAGACCTCGACCGGATAGACGTAGACCGCACCCAGGCGGTCGTTGGTCATCTTCTCTTCGACCAGCTTGATCTCGGAGATTCGGCTGAGCATGGGAGTCTCTTCAGACATCACCTCCGCCATGTCGGCTGTCCCGGCATCCGGGGTGAGGTACATGAAACCACCCACGAAGAGTGCCGCTTCGGCGATCAGAAGGCCTGCGGCCAACGCAATCGTCTTGAAATGGCCTCCTCGTCGCTGAGGAGCCGTCTGGTCGTTGGTGATTGAATTCTGTGTCGTAGCCATTGAGAGAGCTCCCTGTGATGTTTCACTCCAAGGAGATCGATCGGCAACTCATGGGACGAGATCCAGTCAATGAGTGATCTCAAGGCCGTTTGATTGAAATTGAAAACTTCTCGGACGATCCAGAGAGCACCAACAGCGTCTGATCGGAGATACGAGCCTCGATCTCATTCAAGGCGATTCCAGGGTGTGACGGGTCACCATCGACCTGAAGACGCCCTCCGGGCTCGCACCGGACGCTAATGACCCGACCCCGTCCGGAAAAGACCTTCGGGTGACGCAAAGGGGTCCCAAACCGGCATCTGACCGCCCAGAGCAGGAGTTGGATGACGTTGTTGGCCGGCAGAAACACCACATCAAGGAGCCCGTCCTGGACCGACGCATCACGTGCCGGATCCAGACGAAGTGCGTACTGAGAGGAATTCGCGATCACCAGGAATCCCGATCGAGGTGCCGTGAAGGTGCCGCCATCGATCGCGATCGAGAAACGGCTGCGAAGCCGTTTCCAGCTGAAAAGACTGCGCAGGATCGGGCGGATGTAGGAAGAATGGGTGATGGGTCCGGAACGATGCCGGGCGAGGTCATGCACCACATCCGCGTCGAATCCGAGCGAGGCACAGAGCAGCATCAAGCTTCCCTCGACCTCGCCGACATCGATCTCGAGAATCTCACCGCGCTTGATCGAGTCAAGAAGATGGTTCGGATCGGCGACCATCCCGTGATCACGGGAGAAGAGATTCTCCGTACCGGTTGGATAGTGGTAGAGCGGAATGCCGGCATGCATGGCCGCCGGAGCGAGCATTCGAACCGCGCCATCGCCACCGATCGCGACGAGCAGATCCACCTCATCCAGCTTGGGAAGCAACCATTCTTCAAGGGGCCTCACCTGCGTTTCAACGAGGGAGACCTCGATCCTACGTCCGTCAGGAAGAGGCTGGCCGTCTATGTGCTCGCCGATGGCACGGGCGGAGGCACCGGCACGGCCCTTTCCGGCGACGGGATTGAATGCGATGAGCACCTTCATCTGGTCTCATTGTACCATCAGGTAATGAACCACTTGCAATGGATCAAGAAGACCACCGTCATCGCCTCCCTGCTCGTCGCGGCGGGGATGATCACGGGCAGAGTCGATGCGCAGACTCAGGAGTTCGAGCTCGGACAGGATGACCGTTGGGAAAGCACCTCGACCGAGGAGGCGTCGCTGCAAAAGAGACAGCTGCTTTCGGCGCGCCGCGCGATTCTCGAAGGGAATCCGCAACGCGGCAAGGATCT
Organism: Planctomycetota bacterium; assembly: GCA_902521645.1. Classification (GTDB taxonomy): domain Bacteria; phylum Planctomycetota; class Phycisphaerae; order Phycisphaerales; family SM1A02; genus UBA8087. The sequence goes on along the minus strand of CABYSN010000010.1, from coordinate 21,320 downwards.
TGCGAGTGCCTTCATCGACCGATACCCGAACGCCCCCACGCGCGCGGAAGCCTATCTGATCAGAGGCGACGCCCTTCTTGCGATGGGTGACGAGTACGAAGCACTCTTCGAATACGAGGAGATCGCCCGCAACTATCCGAACAGCCCCGCCTTCGTCACCGCGCTGGAGCGGGAATTCGAGATCGCGCAGGAGTATGCGAACGGACGCTATCGAAAGCTGCTCACGCTGTTTCGAATCGTTCCTGCGACCGACGAGGCTCAGGAGCTGCTGATTCGTATTCAGGAACGCCTTCCCGGAAGCCGACTGGCCGAGCAGGCGGGGATGGCGCTCGCCGACTACTACTTCAGAGTCCGGGACCTGAGAATGGCTGCGGAAGCCTACGACCTTTTTCTCGAGAACTATCCCAGATCGAAGGATGTGAACAAGGCACGCCTTCGACTGATCTATTCGTATCTGGCCGACTACCGAGGACCGAAATACGATTCGACCGGGCTCCAGGAAGCGCGGCTTCGTCTTGAAGACCTGAGGGCCAACGAACCCGGACTCGCCCAACGCATCGGAGCGGAATCCCTGCTCGTGCGAATCTACGAATCCGATGCCTCCAAGCTTCTGACCACGGCGCAGTACTACCTTTCGGTCGCGGATCCGATCTCCGCGGAATACACCATCCGTGCCTTGATCACACGCTACCCAAACTCGATCGCGTCGCTCGAGGCCTTGCGTGGGATACCCGACATTCTCGCGAAACTGCCCGAGACGGTGGTCAAGATGGGTCCCGACTACCGCGCCCTGCGGCAGGAGAAGCTCGGCATCGCGTGGAACGAGGACACCGATCTGACCGGCGTCGCCGACACACCGGTGCCCACGCTGCCCACCATCTCCGAGACCACTGGAGAGACCATCCTCCCGACGAGACCGAATCAAACCGAGAGTTCCGAGAACCAATCATGATCCCAGACGTATCCATTCGTGCCGCTGCGACCTCCCTCAGCACGTTGCTGGGCCTCATGATCATCCTGACGGGGTGCAGCACCTCCGGTTCGGGCATCGAAAGCGCCTCTCAATTTGAAACGAAATACCGCTCCATAAGCGTCCTTGCCTTTGCAAACGCCACCTCGGATCTCAAGATCGCGGCCAACCTCAATGAAGCGCTGGTCAAAGAGATTGAAACAATCACACCCTGGAAAGTGACCGGCCAGGGGCGGGCGGATACCATGCTTCGAGGGTCCATCAACCGATATCGGCTGGTGCTGCTCTCGAAGGATCCCACGACCGGACTTGCCAACGAGATGCTCGTCGAGGCGACGGTCGACTTCGAATGGATCAATCTGCGTACCGGTGAGCCCATCGTGGCCCGAAACGGCTTTGCCGTATCAGCGATGTTCACCCCCTCAAGGCCGCTTCAGCAGCCCATAGACATCGGACGATTCGAAATCGCCCAGACCCTCGCCCAGGATATTGTGGATACCCTTCAAGTCGACTGGTGAAGCCACTCCAAACGACCGATCTCAAAGCCATGCCAATACTTCAGCCCATTACCGCACTCTTCAGCAGCAAACCAGGCGACACCCCTCCCTCGGGTGGGGATGATCAGAAGCCGACTCCTCCGGGGGGGCCGATGCCACCCCAGAAGACACGGCAGCGGACCAGCTGGATCATTCTGATTCTCATCATGCTCTCACTCTGGGTCGTGATCGGATTCGGCAGTGAGCGAGGGACACAGATCGATTCATGGAGCCAGTTCGCCGCGATGGTGAGAGAGGGCAAGATTCAGGACGACTCGATCCTTCTGACGCCCGGGGCGGTCTATGGCACGGTCAAGAAAGGCACGATCGCGTTCTCCGACAACGAACGGATCAGCGTGGCCACCACGGACGACTCGGAGTACTACCAGACCTCTCTCGACAAGCTGGGCGTGAGTTACAAGGTCAACGGTTATGTGAAGAGCGTCTGGACGCAGCTTCTGATCGGACTTGCACCGGTGCTGGTCGTGGTCGCGATCATCTGGTTCATCGTCAGCAGATCGATGCGTTCGGCAGGAGGCGGCCCGGGCGGCATGATCGGCAGCTTCGGCAAGAGCCGGCACAAGATCACCACCGGAGACTCGGTCTCGATCACCTTCGACGACGTCGCTGGAATCGACGAGGCGAAGGATGAAGTGACGGAGATCGTCGAATTCCTGAAGAACCCCTCGAGGTTCACCAAGCTCGGAGGTCGCATTCCGCGTGGCGTCCTGCTCGAAGGCCCTCCCGGATGCGGCAAGACCCTTCTGGCCAAGGCGATCGCGGGGGAAGCGGACGTGCCCTTCTTCTCGATCTCAGGCTCCGACTTCGTGGAGATGTTCGTGGGCGTCGGTGCCAGCCGCGTGCGCGATCTCTTCAAGCAGGCCAAGGAGAACTCACCCTGCATCATCTTCCTCGACGAGATCGATGCCGTCGGACGACGTCGAGGCAGTGGATTCTCGAGCGGCGGCAACGACGAACGCGAACAGACTCTGAATGCCATCCTCGTCGAGATGGACGGCTTTGAAGCCAACGACCAGGTCATCGTGGTCGCGGCGACCAACCGTGCCGACGTCCTGGACCCCGCACTCACCAGACCGGGCCGGTTCGATCGAGGCGTCCAGGTCGGGCTGCCAGACGTCTACGGACGGATGAAGATCCTCGAAGTCCATGCCAGGAAGGTGAAGCTCGCCCCTGACGTCGACATGGAACGGGTCGCACGCGGAACCCCGATGTTCTCGGGTGCGGATCTCTCCGCCATCATCAACGAAGCCGCGATCATCGCCACCATGGCCGACAAGGATGCGATCGATCTCCACGATCTCGAAGAGGCTCGCGACAAGATCCGTTTCGGTCGAGCGCAGAAGAGTCGCAAGATCGAGGAACAGGAGCGGGTCGCGACCGCCTACCACGAGGCCGGCCACACGGTCGTCCAGGCGCTTCTCGATCATGCCGATCCACTGCACAAGGTGACCATCATTCCGCGAGGCCAGGCGATGGGTGCGACCTTCAGCCTTCCGGAGAAGGATCGCTACGGATACGGACGCAAATACATCGAAGCGACGATGCGAGTGCTCTGCGCGGGCCGGATCGCCGAGAAGAAGAAGACCGAGGATGTCTCCAGCGGCGCTGCGATGGACATTCGCATGCTCACCAATTACGCGCGACGCATGATCCTCGACTGGGGCATGTCATCGCGCCTCGGGTTCGTGAACTATTCAGGCGACGAGAACCGCGAATCACTCATGGCCGACAAGGAGTACTCGGAAGAGACCGCCAGAATCATCGACGAGGAAGTGAAGCGCCTCGGCGACGAGGCCTACGCGGATGCGGAACGCATTCTCGAGGCCAACTGGGACAAGGTGGTCGCGATCTCCGAAGCGCTGCTCCGCTACGAAACGCTGCAGAAGGACGACATCGACCGACTCATGCGTGGCGAAGCGCTCGAAAAGGCCACGGTCGCGGACCTTCTCAACGAGGAAGCCAGGAATTCCGACAACACCCCTCCACCGGAATCACCGCGCTCGGACGACACGCCCGACGAGGATCTCGGCGGCATCATGCCCCAACCGGCATGACGCATCCACAAGGGACCGTCCCGGTCACTCGTCGAGCATCTTCTTGCGTCTAAGGATGTGGTGGTAATGCTGGGCGAAACGGTGCGCTTCATCACGAATCGACTGACAGAGTTTCAGGCCGAGATTTCCGCGCCCGAGCTTGATGGGTTCCGCCCGCTCCTGCACGTAGATCAGCTCCTCCTTCTTGGCGAGTGAGATCACCATCGGTGGCTTGACGTCGAGCGTCTGAAAGGCCTCGATCGCGGCATGCAGCTGACCGAGCCCCCCGTCGATCAGGATCACATCCGGATAGAGCTCCTTCCCCGCACCGGCATCTCGATAGCGTCTCGAGACCACTTCTCTGATCGATTGATAGTCGTCATTGTCGGCGGTCTTGATCTGGTAGCGACGATAGCCGTCCTTGAAAGGCCTTCCGTCGATGAAGCAGACCTTGGATCCGACGGTCTCCGAGCCGGCGAGGTGTGCGATGTCGATGCCTTCTATGCAGCGAACAGGCGTCTCCAGTCCGATCGTCTTCTGAAGAGAACGCAGGCCGCCACTGGGATCTCCGGAGAACATCGTCACCTCGGTCTGCCAGTCTTTGGTCGGGCCGCTGCCCTTCTCTCGATCATCCAGGCGGTTGATGGCCTGGATCTGGTCCCGGATGACCGCGGCTTTTTCATACCGGCGTTCGTCGCTCGCATGCTTCATCTCACCTTCGAGCTCTCGAAGAACGGTGGTGCGTTTCGATGTGAGGAATCTGAGAAAACGTTCGATGTCGGCACGATAGGTCTCACGATCGACTCGATTGGCGCAGGGCGCGGTGCACTGTCCGATCGAATGGAGAAGACAGGGCCGGAAGTGCCGGTTCCTGGGATCGTCTTCCTGAATGTCCAGATCGCAGGTTCTGAACTTGAAGACCTTCTGCAGGATCTGCAGAGCGCTTCGAAGATCACCGATGGACGTGAATGGACCGAGAATCCGAGCGCCCTTGAGACGTTCATCCGCGGGATTTCGTGTGATGTAGACACCGGGAAAATCTTCACGAGTGGTGACGGCGAGATATGGAAATGATTTGTCATCAAGCAACCGGATGTTGAACTTCGGACGGACATCCTTGATCAACCTGCTCTCCATGAGCAGGGCCTCCCACTCCCCTTCGCAATCGATGGAATCGAAGGAATCGACCTGAGCGAGCATCTGCCGCGTCTTGGTGTCCGTGGGGCCGCTCATCTGGAAGTAGCTGCTCACCCGCTGTCTCAGCGAGGTTGCCTTGCCGATGTACAGGATCCGACCCTCTCGGTCTTTCATCAGATAGACCCCGGGGGTCTTTCCAAGGTCATGCGCTGCCGACAGCAGCCTGGGACGACGGAGGTCCCAGGACTCGGGATGTGGGTTTTCGGACCCTTCAGCGGACATCAGGCACCATTCTGAGCAAGAGAAATGAAATCCGGGCTTTTTCCACCCATTTGAGCCTAGCTCGCATTCTGTTTCAAAAGAGACTGTTTCAGATTGATTTCACAAGCTAGTATGGTTGAACCGAATAATGTAGTTCCAGACCACACCGGGGGAATGGAACCCCAGACTACCAACCACTTTTGGAGCCCCAAATGATCCGCACACTGACAACACTCGCAGCCGTCGCTCTTCTTTCGACGATCGCCGCCTGCCACAACCACAAGACAACCACCCCAGGTGCGGTCGGCGCAAGCTGCTGCTCCGACACAGGATCATGCTGCTCGACCACCGCTCCCGGTGCCGTCGGTGAAAGCGGCTGCGCAAGCAGCTGCGCAAGCGCCTGTGACAAGATGACCACCGCTCCCGGTGCCGTCAGCGAAAGCGACTGCGCAAGCAGCTGCTCCGACAAGATGGACAAGATGAGCACCGCACCCGGCGCCGTCAGCTCGGACAACGGCTGCTCAAGCAGCTGTTCCGACAAGATGGACAAGATGAGCACCACCTCCGGTGGCTGCCCATTCTCGGGCTGAGTCAGCTGATCACGAGTCACCGACTCGCAATCAAATCATTTCCGACCGCCTGCATCGTCCTCGATGCAGGCGGTCGTCGTTAAGATCCGTACAATGCACCCGAATCCACGAGCACCCCTGCAGGAGCCGACGTCATGAAAGCCCCACTCACAGTTCTCTTGCTTCTGATCACAACCCTGTCCGTCGGATGCGCACAGAATCTCTGGTGGGAAGCGGAACGATCCGGGTGGGTCCTCTTCGGAGCCGACGTCCAGGTCCCACGCAAGGCCGAAGCGCTTCCACTGGACATGTTGCCGGTCGCAGCGACCTGGAATCAGGATGTGTACGTGGAGGCATGGATCGAATCGATCGACCAGGGCTCGGGGAACTGGATGACCCTCTCCGACGGAACCACCGCACCCGTCCTCGTCTTTCTCGAGAATGGCTTCACCATCCCGCGAAATGCCAGAGGCCGCAGAATCATGGCATGGGGACGACCCATGGCCGCCACGGGTTCGATCACCAATGACGAAGGCACCACCAGAACCAATCGCACGATCGAGTTTTCCGCGAAGGCGGTCCTCATTCAGGGGTTCTACGGTCTGGAGGCGGCACCTCCGAGAACGACGACTCCGCCACGGGAACCGATCATGCTTCCGGACACGACAGCTTCCGAAGCCGACGTGTCGCCACCTGGCCCCGAAGATGATCTGATGCTCGAACTTGACGAACAGGATGATGCCGAATGAATTCCCAACAAGACGACACCATCCTCATCCGTGGCGGCCGCGTGCTCGATCCTGCCAGCGGCCGTGATGAGATCTGCGACGTCTTCATCCGCAACGGAGTGGTGACCGAGATCGGCACGGCATCGGATGCCGTCGAATGCGCCATCGAGATCGATGCCACCGGCTGTCTCGTCACCCCCGGCCTCGTCGATCCCCATGTCCACCTTCGAGAACCCGGAGGCGAGCACAAGGAAACGATCGCGACCGGAACGGCTTCGGCCGTGCAGGGCGGCTTCACCACCGTCTGCTGCATGCCCAACACGACTCCGACGATCGACTCCCGGAACACCATGGATTTCATCAGGCTTCGGGCCGCTGAAACGGCGGCTTGCCGAGTCTTCATCGTGGCGGCCGCCACGATCGGACGATCCGGGGAGGAGATCGCACCGATCGCCTCGCTTGTCGAAGCGGGAGCCGTGGGCATCTCGGACGACGGCGATGTGGTCGCCGATTCACAGATGATGCTGAACGTGCTCAGGACATGCGCCCAGGTTGATCGGGTGTTCATGCAACATGCTCAGGACCCGGCTCTGACCAGAGGAGCCTCGATGAACAGTGGCCCGGTCGCGTCGAAACTCGGCCTGATCGGCTGGCCCAAACTCGCCGAGGAAGTGATCGTCGAACGTGATGTCAGAATGCTCGCGCAGACCGGTGGCCGCTACCACGTGCAGCATGTCTCATCGGCGGGAACCGTCGAGATCCTCAGGCGCGCACAGGCACAGGGCCTTGCTGCCAGCGGCGAGGCATCCCCGCATCACCTGCTCCTCACGGATGAAGCATGTGATGGCTACGACACCTCGGCCAAGATGAATCCCCCGCTCCGAACCACCGATGACGTGGAGGCCCTCCGTGCGGCAGTTGCCGACGGAACGCTTTCGGTGCTTGCCACGGATCATGCGCCGCACACGGAGAATGAGAAGGATTCGGACTTCGAGGCCGCGCCGTTTGGAATCGTCGGACTTGATTGCGCGCTCGGACTGTATGCCAAGGCACTGATCGAGACCGGCCACATCGACTGGCCGAGACTGATCGCACTGCTCACCATCGAACCGGCTCGCCTCGTCGATCTCGACGATCGGGGAATCGGCCGCCTTGATGTCGGTCTCCCCGCCGACATCACGGTGATCGATCCTGCCATGACGTGGACCATCGACCCGGATGAATTCGCCTCGAAGGGACGCAACACCCCGTTCACTGGCGTGGAAGTCACCGGGAGGGCGACCATGACGATCGTCGACGGCTCGATCGCCCATCAGCTCGATGGCACGTTCACGATGTGAGTCCCGGAAGCCTCAGGAGCAGCCGACGCCCCAGGTGCTGGTCAGAATCGCCAGATCGAGACCATTGACGAAACCGTCGCCGTTGAGGTCCGCTTCACAGCCCGAGCAGCTCCCCCAGTTCGACAGGATGATCAGCAGATCCGCACCGTTGACGGTGCCGTCGTCGTTGAAATCCTGAGGACAGGGATCGGGTTCGAGCCAGTAGGAAGTCGCCTTGGCCCAGGCATCGGGACCGATGATCGCTCCGACCTCGCGACCTGGAATGTCGTCGACCCTCGGGTGGATTCCTCCCCAGATTCGAGAGAGTGAACACTGGTCGGAAGCGTCGTAGTAGCTCACCCACTGCAGCGTGATGTCGACGCTTGGACCTTGCTCGAAGACCAGATAGTCGTTGGCCGGGAGAAGAAATTCACCCAGTCCGCCGGGAAAATACGGCGAACCCGTCAGATTGTGCAGGAGTCCCGCGGCCGCTCTCGAGAAGCAGGAATGTCCGGACACGTACCCTGCGAAATTGGGTGTCACGAAGGTCGGACGCTGATAAGGCATCCAGTCGCTTCCGAGGATCCAATCGACGCCGGCGGTGTCGGTGGCGGGGTCCGTGATGAAATTCGGACCTCGCCATGCCAGGATCGCGATCTCATCGATGTTTCCTGCGAGGTGCGCGTGACGTTCCCCGAAAGCGGATGATGCCGCGGTGATCAATTCGATCCTGCCGGGCTCGAGATCGATTCCGGAATCACTGAAGTTTGGCAGCAGAGGATCGGTGCACTGTCCGTTTTCAGAAAGCCATCGAATGATCGAGACCGGACGGGGAAAATCGTAGTAGCCCTTGATCCCCCACGAAGCGATGGCGGCATCATGCATGCATCCGCCGAGCGCGAAATAACCCTTGACGTCCCACTCAAGGCGATCGACGGGATCGCCTTCACCTCCGATGAGAAGTTCCTGATCGGACAGAGCGTCGTTCACGGAATGAAGAATCTCGAACCAGTGGCCGGGGGGCAGTTCGGAGTCGGGTCCGTCGGCCCAGAATTCAGCGAGCACTCTGGCGTAGTCTCCACGGGGCACAAGCTGCTGAGGATAGGGTTGTCCGGTGACGGGATTGACGGCGTAGCCGCTGCCCGAGTCTCCCCCATCGTTGACGTCGTAGAAGCTTTCCCAGTCGTCGGGGGATGCGGGCAATGTCGCGTTTCCGATGGCATTGGGCGAGATGTCGATCACCACCCCGTCAGAGGGATCCAGATGAGAGGACCAGATGGCGACGTGTTCGAATCCCCGCTTGTATTCCGCGTCGGTGGAGGTCCCGAGCTGGACGGGGGGACCGGGATCGTGAGCGATCGGCCAGAACGCTCCATCGCGTTCCTTGATCGTGACATCGTCATCATCGATGGAGAAGCCCTTCACCAGCCCCCACTCGGCGGCCAGGAACGGAGGTGTCGCACCCGGAACGATGTTGCCCGACTGATCGATGAAGAAATCCAGCGTCAAGGGCTGCCAACGTGCGGGGTCCGTGAGTGTCGGATTTCCAGGCAGAGCGACCACCAGAGGGTCGTTGACGGGTTCGTAGAAGATGTTCTCGAAGTCGCCGATCTCGTTCGAACCATCGTTGAACCCGTAGAAGAGGTAGCTCGCTGCGATGCGGTTGCCCCATGACGCCGGAGAGTCTCCGATCGTTCCCGTGTAGGTCTTGTCGTACCCGAGCTCATCCATCAGGGCGTCGTAGGCAGGCATCAGCGTGGCGGCACCGGGGGCATTGGCGAATCGAGCCTGCAACAGGCGGTAGGCGGCGAATGAGAGTGCCTCCTCCTGAGCCGCTTGCGGATCAGGCACGAGGTAATCACCGTCGACGAGAAAACCGACCGCAAGCTGTTCGTACAGCGCCCAGGCGTCGTACATGGCGGCCGAAATGTGATGGAGATTGCGTGCATGGACGGGAGGACGCGCGAAATCGTTGCGGATCGATTCGATCGTGATGTCGCACCATCGCCGTGCCACCGACTCCTGAGCTGCCGCGGAAGCACACACTGAAAGTGTCAAAAGTGCGAGTGACAGGAGGTTTCGTGGCATGTTCATGATGGACACCCGCCGCATGTGTGACGGCATGGCCTCGTTTCCCGAATCAGACAGGGTTGATGGAAGCACTCAATGAGTTCCTTCAAGAGTATCTCTGGAAATGGAATATGACACCAAAAAACCCAGACTCCAGTCCCTGAGGACAACTTTTCCGGCGCATGAAGTGCGTTTTCAAGGCTCAGGAAGTGGTATCGTCTGAGAGATGCTCTCATCCCCGCCAAGAGCGAAGTCGCGCTTCAGAGACCGGATGCTCACGATTCTGACCGGTCTCATAATCGCTCGCCCCAAAAGCCTGGTGCTTCTCGCCGCATGCCTGGCCGTTTCAGGGAGCGTGCTCAGTCTCGAAACACTTCGCCTTGATGCGGATACCAACTCTCTGATCGGCGACCAAAGACCTTTCATGCAGACGTATCGCCAGTATCTGGATCGATTCGGCGATCTGGAAGCGATCTATGTGGTGGTCGATGCAGGCGAAAACCTCGATGCTCAGGGTGCCAGGGAAGCGGTCGACGGACTCGATGAGATGCTCCGAAACCACCCCGCACTGCGCTCGGTGCGATCTCGAATCACCACTGAAGAACAATGGATCATGTCGGCGCATTCGATGCCAATGAGCCGTCTCGACGATCTGCTTGCAAGCGACGCGGCGATCAAGTCCGTTCTTGAGACCGATGATCCCGGAGCACTGGCGTTCGAGGCGAACGAACTTCTCACGGACACGATCACCGGAGGTGAATCCGGATCGGAACAAGGCGCCGTTTCGTTCACCAACGCGTGCTTCCTTCTTCAGTCACTGACAAGTGACGGGAGCGCTGACAGCCTGGGTTCGAAGCCCGCGGCCGTCTACCTCACCTCCTCCACCGGTCGAATGCACTTCCTGGAGATCATGCCGGAGAAGAATTTCGAATCATTCGAAGTGATCGAGGAGCCGCTGAGAGCGATCAGATCCGCCATCGACGAGACATCGGCTCGGTTTCCGGGACTCGACATCGGACTCACCGGAAAACCGGTCCTGCAGGCCGACGAGCTTGCCACCAGCGCGAGCGACATGACACGAGGCACGGTGCTCGCACTCATCGCGATCTCGATTCTCTTCATTCTCTATTTTCGCGAATGCCGCAGACCCCTGCTCGCACTGATCGCCTTCATGATCGCCTTCGGCTGGACCTATGGTGCGGCGACACTGATCGTCGGAAGATTGAATCTCCTCTCGATGGTGTTCATGCTGGTTCTGGTGGGTGCGGGGATCGACTACGGCATCCATGTGATCGCACGCTGGCGTGAATCGCGCCGCTTCCAAGGTTCATCCGACTCCGTCGGACAGGTCATGAGGACCGCGGTCACTGGAAACCTGACCGGTGCGGCCACCAGTGCAGGCGTCTTCTTCCTGGCATTGACGACAGGATTCCAGGGACTTCGGGAGCTTGGAATCATCGCCGGAATGGGGCTGATCTTCTGCGCACTCTCCATGGCGATCGTGCTGCCGGCCCTGCTTCGAATGACGGAAGATGACGTCCCATCCGGAATTCGGAAAGCCAGCCCCACCGTGGGCCGACTCGAGAAAGCGCGCTCGGGAAAGATCGGTCGAACCGTCCTGGCGCTGGCTCTGGCGAGCGCGATCCCCGCCGGACTGATCACCTACGAACGACTTGAGTTCGAAAGCAATCTGCTTGACCTGCAATCGAAGGATCTGCCCTCGGTTCGCTGGGAGAAGGCACTCTTCGAGGACGACTCATCCGGAAGCTGGTTCGGCGCGATCATCGTGGAGGACCTGGATGAGGTCCCCTCCGTTCTCGAACTCGCACGGAAGCAGCAGGAGATCGGGCCCATCAGAAGCGCATTGGATTTCGTGGCCCCCCCGACCGAAGCCAGAACGCTCGCCCTCGAACGATTGGCGGCGCTGGACACCGATCTGACAACGCCTCCTTCGATTCGAGAGACAGCTCAACCGAAGGCGGTCAAGGATGTCCTCCGAAAGGCTGCTCGAAACCTGCAGACCATTGTCACGCTGGCAGGAGAGACGATTCCCGCGCCCGAGCGCGAGACACTGGACTCGCTTCGGAGCAGACTTGCGGAACTCCTCGAACTCGACCCCATCGCACTGACCTCCCATGTCGAGGCGTCGCTGCAGACCAGCAGACGGCATCTCGCCTGGTTGATCGAAGGTGCGGACCAGTCGATTCGAACGGTGCTTCCGGAGGCGGTCCGTGCGCGCTTCAGCGCGGAGGACGGCGGCCATGCCGTCCTGCTCCAACCGAAGGAGAACATCTGGGAACCTGCGGCGATGGACGCCTTCGTCTCGGCACTGCGAACCGTGTCGCCGGATGCCACGGGCGTTCCAATCACCCAATACGAATCGATTCGCGAAATGCACCATGCCTTTCTCGTCATGGCCTGGGGGGCGATCATCGTGGTCGGACTGGGCATCTGGCTTGATTTTCGATCCTTCGGGAAGACCATGGCATGCCTTTTGACACTCGCGCTTGCCATCCTCTGGACCCTCGGGGGAATGGCATCGTTCGGCATTTCCATCAACCTCGCGAATTTCTTCGCGATCCCCATACTGATCGGACTTGGAGCCGACAGCTGCATTCACGTGGTTCATCGCTGGAAGATGATCCGATCCGGCGAAGAAGAGGATTTCGGGGAGACCCTCAAAGCCGTCACCCTGACGGCCTGTACCACCGGTATCGGGTTTGGAATGCTGATCTTCGCCCACCACCAGGGCCTCCAAAGCCTTGGATGGATCATGGTGCTTGGATCAGCCAGCGTGCTCGTAGCCTCCACGATCGTCCTTCCGACGGGCCTGAGGCTGATTTCAAGCACGAAAAACTGAAAGAAGTGCTTGCAACGAGTGATGAAACCGCTAATTTGAGTCTCAGAGCCATCCCTCATGGCTTCCCAATTCACGCTCTCCCTCGGGCGTTCAACTGAAGAGAGACTCCCATGTCTGCATATTCCACCTGCGCTCTGGCATTGATTGCTGTGACAGCATCCACATCAGTGGCTGATATCTACACCGATTCAGCTGGTGATCAAGGACCACCCAACTCGAATCTGGATCTCATCTCGGTCGAAGTGACCAACGATGACACCAACGTGTTCTTCTCGATCACGACGAGTAGCTTCGAGAGCTGGACCAAGTACATGGTCTTCGTCGATTCCGTCGATGGATCAGGTGCTGATGGCAACAACAACCCCTGGGTCAGAAATGTCGACATGGGACCAGCTGGCATCGATTTCTACATGGGCGCATGGGTCGATGGCACCGGAGGCACGGATCTGAACAACTGGAATGGATCCTCGTGGGCTTCGGCCGCAGGCGGATCGATGAACAGCATCGATTCCGGCACCAACACCGTCACCATGTCGATCGAACTGGCCACGCTCGGCCTTGAGCTCGGAGATTCTCTCCGATTCGAAATCGGCACGACGGGCGGCAGCCAGGGCGATCCGGCCACGGACCTGATGAATGGAACGTCGGCCAGCTGGGGCGGCTCGGCCAGTTTCGGTGAACTTCTTGAATACAACACGGTTCCGGCACCAGGAGCGCTCTCCCTGCTCGCACTTGCCGGACTTGCTGCGCGACGACGTCGCGCCTGACGACTTCCTTCCCTCCCCCCCCAATCAAAGAAACGACTCATCTAAGCCGGTGGGTCGTTTCTTGTTTTTGCGTGCGTGTTCGATCTTCCAGGTCGCAGATCACCATGACCAAGCGATCATGCGATCCAATCGTCCGGTGGCTCGATGTAACCGGTCGTGTCATCCTCGAAAGACTCCGAACGGGATCCATATTCGAGACGAACGCCTGCCGGAAGTGACTCGAGAAATCGTCGCCCATAGCCCTTGCTGACGATCCGAGGATCGAGAATGACGACCCGCCCCGAGTCACGATGCGATCGGATGAGGCGACCGACGCCCTGCTTGAATCGAATCACCGCACGAGGCAGTTGGTCCTCGGAAAACGGCTTCCCGCCACGAGCCTCGATCTGCTCGTGCCGTGCCTGGACCAGAGGGCGATCAGGAACATCGAACGGCAACCGCGTCACGATGACATTTCGAAGCGCCCGCCCGCGCACGTCGACGCCCTGCCAGAAACTGGAAGTACCGAAGAGAATGCTTCGGTCATCCTCACGAAAACGGCGCACCAGAAGGCCGCGTGGCCCGGACCGCCCATGAACATGCAGCGGAAACTCGAGATCCGCAAGACGTGGCCCGATTCTTTCCACCACCGAATCGAGATGGGCGAAGCTGGTGAAGAGAACGAAGGCTCCCCCATCGGTTTCAAGAACGTGATCGAGGATCCGATCCGCGAGTTCCGGCAGATAGTTTCCGGCCCGAGGTTCGGGCATCGTGCTCTCGATGATGACGCGCATCTGTTCGGCATGGTCGAAAGGGCTTCCGAGTTGCAGGGATTCGGCGTCTTCACACCCCAAACGGGTCTTCACGTGGGAGAAATCACCCTCTCCGGTGGCAAGTGTCGCCGAGGTCATGACCACCGAGATCTCGCGCGAGAAGAGATGTTCACGAAGAATGGGAGCGACGTCGATCGCGGCACAGCAAAGCGAGACGTTTCCACGCCCTCGGCTGCCCCGCCGGGCACGTGCGACATCGATCCAATAGACGCATCCATCCATCCTCTGCGAGAGCAGGAGTTCAAGGTCGTCGGCGATCCCTTCCGCTCTTTGCGCATACGAGACCAGCTCGAACTCATCCGCCTCACGGGTGGCGCCTTCCTTCAGAAGACGCAGCAATCGTGCCAGTTCACGCAATTCGGTCGAGAGACGATCCTCCACGATCTCGGGAGCGCGAACCCGCCCACTTGAACCCCCGTTCGCGGCATTCCAGCGGAAGAGGGCATCGAACAGATCGTCACAACGACTGCCGCATCTCAGCACGGACTCGATCGTCTGGTCGACTCTGGAGATCGCATCCTCGCGCACTTCGAGGGTGGCGAGATAGCCGCGGCCACTGGTCCGGTGGTAGAGGCGCTTCAGAAGATGCTTCACACCACTTTCACCGGCACGCACACCGAAATGCTCGGCGGCGATGGTCTCGACGTTGTGCGCCTCGTCGAGAATCACGTGGTCATAGGCCGGCAGGATGCCGCCGCCACGGATTCGAAGCGCGAGATCGCTGAAGAAGAATGCATGATTGCAGACGAGTATCTGGCCATGATCCATGCGACGGCGAGCCGCCTGAAAGAAGCACTTGTCGTAGGTCTGACACTTTCGCCCCATGCAGTTGCCGGAATCCGACTGGGCGAGATCCCAGACCGCCTGCCGGGGAAGCTGGGGCAGCGTGGCGAGTGAACCGTCACGGGTCGTGTAGGCCCACTCCTCGATCATCTCGAGCGAGTGGCGTTCACCATCATCGGCAAGCAGGCGATTCTGTCGCTCACTGGCGAGCTTGAGACGTCGCAAGGACAGGTAATTCCCGCGACCCTTGACCAGGACCGCAGAGAACTCCTCCGGAATGACGGCATTGAGAAGCGGGATGTCCTTCTCGATGATCTGTTCCTGAAGACTGATGGTGTTCGTGCAGATCACGACCCGCTCGCCCTGATCGACGACCCGACTGATGGCGGGCAGCAGATATCCGAAGCTCTTCCCCACGCCAGTGCCGGCTTCAACCAAAATCCGACCACGTTTTTCAAGCGTCTTCGATACCGAAGCGGCCATGTCGACCTGCTGCTGCCTGGCTTCATAGCCTTCGAGGCGGCGAGCGATCGCGCCTTCTGGCGACAGGAAGTTGACGGCATCGATCGGCATCAGTCACATCCTAGACCGACTGGGTTCACAAAGGATTCCGAGAGGGGTCCCCGACTGGGCGCGGATAGGCACGAGCGGTCTTGCGGAGTTTTTCGATGAGAACGATCGTTCCGGTGGATGTCCGGTGCTGTTCGACCACCTGGCTGTGCAGCGCATGAAGCGCCCGCTTGGACTCCTCCACCTCACTGGCGGCCTGTTCACCCTTGATGGCAAGCACGATGCCTCCCACCCGGGCGAAGGGAACCGTGTACTCGAGCAGCAAGGGCAGACGCCCCACCGCCCGGGCGGTGACCACGTCCCAGGCCTCGCGATCGGGTGCGTCCAGAGCGGCCGCGGCTTCGGCACGATCGTTGATGACCATGACGTTTTCGAGACCCAGCGTGCGTGCGGTCTTCTTGAGAAACGCTGCCTTCTTGCCGGTGGCTTCGAGCAGACCCACCTTCAACTCGGGAAGAATGATCGCAAGAGGAAGCCCGGGGGCACCACCACCACTCCCGATGTCGAGCAGGTTCTCGGCTTGAGCGGTCATGACGTACGGGATCAAGGTGAGACTGTCGAGCACGTGGCGATGCCAGGCGCTCTCGTGATCGAGAATCCGCGTCAGATTCATTCGCTTGTTGGTCTCTTCGAGAATCGCGAGCCATTGACCCAGGCGCTCGACGTCACCGTCATCGAATCGAATGCCGAGTTCATCGGCGGCTTCAAGAAAGGAATCTGGTGGTTGTTCGATCTTGGTCATGTGCTCTCGTCGAAAGTGAAGGTCTCGCGCTGAAAACGCCGGGGTCGCCGCAGGGCGACGTTGAGAATCAATCCCGCCATGATCCAGGTGGCGACGAGACTCGTGCCTCCATAGGAAACGAAGGGTAGCGTCATTCCGGTGATGGGGAGCAGTCCGATCGTCATTCCCGTGTTCACGAACATCTGAAAGAACACCATCGCGACGATTCCGACGACCAGCAGGCGACCGAAACCATCCCGACTCGTCGCTGCCACGGTCATGCCCGCCGTCGCGAAGAGGATGAAGAGAAGCCCCATCAGCGCGCCACCAAGAAGGCCGAAACGACAGACCAGCACCGCGAAGATCATGTCATTGCGTTCTTCCGGCAGACGATTGAACTGCACGATGGCGCGAGCATGCTCACGACCGACGCCGGTCACGCCACCCGATCCGACCACGATTCTGGCGCGAGCCGCCTGAAAACCCTCGTCCCGATCAAGACTCGAGTCACCCTTGAACTGGGCGACGATCGCATCGATTCGCGCGATCTGGTGCGGCTTCAGGACACCGGGCGTGAAATACGCCAGTGGCCCGAGGGAGATCCCGCAGAGCAGAACCAGAAAGACATGTCGCAATCGAGCGCCCGCCACCACGAGCATGACCAGCAAGGTGGGAATGAACAACAAGGCGGTTCCCAGATCGGGTTCGATGAGAATCAGCCCGAATGGGACGAGCGTCACCAGAAAGGTCAGGATGAAACCACTGAAACGTCGGTAGGTGTTCCTTCTGACCAGCCATTCCGCCATCAGAGCGATCCACGCGATCTTGGCCAGCTCCGAAGGTTGAACGTCGGTCACGAACAGGTTGATCCAGCGACGAGCCCCGTTTCGCGGGCGCACCAACCAGTCGGGGACGAATGGGATGAGCACGAAGATCAGAAGGACGATCGAGATGATCGCGATCGGCCAGGTGAATCGCCGGAGCTTCCGGTAGTCCGGCACGGCCACCGCGATCGCGAGGATGATTCCGATCAGAAGATGGACGAATTGGCGGGTGGCGTAGGTGGGCTGGGTGGTCTGAATGGTGACGACGCCGAGAATGCTCAGTGCGATCGCTGCCAGAAGCACCACCCAGCCAACATTGAACCACGATGTGCCGCGAGGATGAATCGATCGCGCTGACTCACGCCAATCCGCGATCGAACCACGGAAGGGCCTTCTTTCGGATGATCGCTGGGAGATCCGACTCACGGCGCCTCACCCTCGAGATAATCATGGCGAACAAGGGCGCGAATCACCTCCGCGGCAAGTGGTCCCGAGACCCGCCCTCCGGACCCTCCGTATTCGAGCAGGACCGCCACGGCGTAGCGTGGTCTCCCGTCGGCAAGATCGCCCGCCAGCCCCACGAACCAGGCATGATCGAGACCGGTCCTTCGTTCATCGGGCGGAGCATCGGAGAAAATGCCGTCACCGTTGACATCGACGCGCCGGGCGGGTGCCGTCGCCGTTCCCGTCTTGCCCCAGACGCGCACTCCGGGGATGTCGAAGATGGGATCACGTCCATCGGGATAGCGAAGATTGTTTCCGGTGCCCTGCGGATCCTCGACCGTGAGGCGCAACCCTTCCAAGGCCCGGCGACAGGCCTCCGGATCGAGCTCGAGGTCTCCGGTACGACGCCCCTCCTGAAACCAGTTCTCACGAATGAGATGCGCATCCAGGATCGTGCCACCTCGACCGAGCATGGCATAGGCATTGGCTGCCTGGACGGGCGTCCAGGTGAGTCGTCCCTGCCCGATTCCGAGCATGATCGATTCACCACCACGCCCGCCACTCGGAACATCGGAAGGCCGCGGAACCTGACCACCGGATTCTCCGAAGGAACGCGTCTCCCAACGTGACACCTCATCTCGCGTCACCTCGACCTCACGCTCATAGGCGAGCCCGGTGTCGAGCGGCTCGTCAAGACCCCACCGCCGATACCAGTCGGCAAGTCGCTGAAGCCCCATCCGCTGCCCGACGGTGTAGAAGAAGATGTTGCAGGAATTCTGAATCGCCCGAGTCACGTCAAGAGGATCTTCGGGCCCTCCATGGGTCGTTCCATATGATTTGTAGATCCAGCACCGCAATCGATCCGGCCTGTCCGGGAGCAGGTGCCCTGTGCACTCGATCGTCTCGTCGACGGCGATCACACCATCGGTGACCGCCGCCACGTAGACCAATGGCTTCACGATCGATCCGGGGGGACACGCGGCTTCGACCGCCCGATGCAGAAAGGGTGCGTGGGTCGTGCGATCACCCCGATCCATCGCCAGACCGTCGGTGAACGTCGGACTGGAAGCCATCGCGAGTATCTCACCCGTCTCGACATCGAGCACCACCACAGAACCATCAAGCGGGGTCCCGAGCGGCAGGCGGGTGGGCTTGGGTGCACCATCCTCCCATCCGACGTGGTACTGCTGCACCCGTGCCAGCCCGGCCCGCGGATCGAGCAGGGCTTGAATCTCCGCCTGAAGATCCCAGTCGATCGTCACCTGCAGGTCCTCACCGGGGACATGAGGCTGGATGGAGACCTCCCCCGTTTCAAGGTTCCGAGACTCGATCCCGCGAGTCCCACGCAGGCGGTCCTCCATCGAGGCTTCGAGTCCCCGGACTCCGATTGAATCAAGGCCGGCCCGATACCCACCGAGATCGAGAACCTCAGCCGTACCGGGAGTTCGAAACGGTCGACGCCTCACATCTTCGGCTCGAACGTCGGTCCGTGTACGACCGAGGATGTGATCACCCACACCCGCGACGAGAAGCTCCAATGGCTCGTCCGACCGAAGCGAACGTGGAAATCGAGACCGATCGATCTCGACCAGACTGCCGTTCAGAGGCTGGCTTCGACGACTCCCGTCGATCAGTTCGACCAACTCGATCGAATCTCCACGACGGTCTTCAAGACGACTTCTCGCCTCCTGATCGATCGCTCGAGTGAATCGCCGGAGAGCGAACGCCACCTCGTCATCAAGGCCCGTCACCAGCACGTGTGATTCGAGTTCCTCTGCGATCGGCCTCGGCCTGAAGACATCCAGCGTGCTTGTCTCCTGAGACGCCTGAAAGGCGGTTCGCTGACGATCATGAACATGCGCGACCATTCTGGAGATCGATTGCAGAATCGCATCGATCCGACGATCCAAATCCGATCGCTGAAGACCGGCATGCGCACAAAGTCCTTCGTACAACTGCTCGACCAGAGCATTCCATGAGGGCACACGATCGAGAATCAAACGTCCCTGCGCCTCGGGAGAGAGCATCGCCCAGGCATCACTCCCCACTGAATCGATCGCCTGTTCAGTGGCAAAATCGTTCGCCCATCGTCCGGAGAGGACGGCGAATGGCACCCCCACATCCCAACTCGCGCGATCCTCGGCGAGAACAAGTCCTTTTCGATCGATGATCGATCCCCGCCATGAAGGCAGGAATTGATCACGCCGGATCGATTGTTCGGCGGTTCGTCGAAGAGCCTCACCCTCGAACACCGTCAGTTGAATGAGTCGGGTACCGAGGAGGCTGGCCGCAAAGACACCCGTGGCGACGACGAGAACCAGTCGGCGATAGAAGAAGAGAGGAAATCTGGATCGAACGATATGCATTCTGCTCTCTCCATTATCACCCGAGAAAAGCGTCCTGTCTCCCGTGTTCGGGCGGCAAATCGTAAAGGACGACCCATCAACTTCGGATAGGATGTCGATTCAGGAGAACACACCCATGGAATGCGGCATCGTCGGTCTTCCCAACGTCGGCAAGAGCACCCTCTTCAACGCCCTCACGGCAGCTGGAATCGAAGCTCAGAACTACCCCTTCTGCACGATCGAGCCGAATATCGGCGTGGTGAGCGTGCCAGATCCGAGGTTGGCCAGAATCAACGCCCACATGCCGACCGAGAAGATCATTCCAGCGGTCATCCGCCTGGTCGACATCGCCGGCCTGGTGGAAGGCGCCAGCAAGGGCGAGGGTCTTGGGAACAAGTTTCTGGCGAACATCAGGGAGGTCGACGCACTTCTTCAGGTGACCCGGTGCTTCGTCGATGACGACATTCTTCATGTCTCGGGATCGGTCGATCCGGTGCGCGACATCGAGATCATCGGACTGGAACTCCTGCTCGCAGATAGCGAACAGGTCGAGAGCACCCTTGACAAGGCTCAGCGGCAGGCACGATCCGGGGACAAGGATGCGAAATTCCGGGCAGGCATCCTCGAACGCTGCAAGACCTGCATCGAAGACGAGCAACCCATACGGTCGCTCGAATTCACTCCGGAAGAGCAGAAGGTGGTTCGATCATTCGGATTCATCACCGCGAAACCGATCCTCTACGTCTGCAATGTCGATGAGGAGCACGCGGATGGATCCGGGGAGATGGTTCAGAACGTCCGGGACTACGCGGCGAAGACCGGCGGCGAGGTCGTGGTGGTCTGCGCGAAGATCGAATCCGAACTGGCCGAACTCGATGATGAAGACAAGATGGAGATGCTCGAATCACTCGGGATGTCCGAACCTGCTCTGGCCGTGGTGGCACGCGGATCCTATGAACTCCTCGGACTGCAGAGCTACTTCACCGCAGGCCCGAAGGAGATCAGGGCGTGGACGATCCAGAAGGGAGACACGGCGCCCAAGGCGGCGGGCGTGATCCACGGGGATTTCGAACGGGGCTTCATCCGTGCCGAGTGCTACTCGATCGAAGAGCTCGAGGAATACAAGAACGAGAAGTCCATACGAGAGGCGGGCAAGCTCCGCAGCGAAGGCAAGGAATACATCGTCCGGGACGGAGACGTCGTGCACTTTCTCTTCAACGTCTGAGGACGACCAGTGCGCTCCAACGGCCACACCACCATGCCTGACCGGGCGAATTTCCAGCACCACATGACCAGAAACGACGAGAACAACTAGAATCTCCAAGAACCGATGCACGTCAGACCCCGAATTCGAACGGGGACCGATGCACCGAACACCCCCACCTGAAGACAAGGAAATCACCCATGCCACGCCTCACGACCATCGACCCCGCAAACGACACCGGACCCGGAGCAGATCTTCTGAACGGCCCGCTCAAGGAGATGCAGGTGAACATCTTCAAGGGACTGGCATCGCACCCGGAGGTGCTCGAAGCATTTCTGGGATGGTC
>CABYSN010000009.1 GCA_902521645.1 Planctomycetota bacterium | reverse complement strand
GATGAATCCGATCATTCAGTCCGTCGAGGTCGATGGTGATCCCTTCCACCTCATCGGGTGACGACATCGTTTCGTCCTCTTCCGCGGCACCCTCGATCTCCTCCCACGATTCAGGCAGGGGGGGCGTCGACCAGAGCTCCAAATCGATTCCCAGCGAGGTCATGATCGCGGGGTCGGGGGGAGGCATCGACTTCTCGAGTGCCAGTGCGTAGACCCGCGCGCTTTCCGTGAAGGTGTGTCTGAATTCGGTGCTTCCCAGTCGTGCGTTCATCGATCGGTCGCTCACGAACCACAGAAAGGCACCAGCCGGATCCCATCTGGGCTGAGTGTCCGAATACATCCCATCACCAATCGTGATCGGTGTCATCGCTGGATCATCAAGTCGCGCGAGGGTGATCTCCGAGAGCTCGTTGGCATTCGGCATCGCCCAGGCGATCCATCGACTGTCAGGTGACATCCGGTAGTCGCTAATCTCTCCATGCAGGCATCGGGTGATCAGTCTGCGGTCTCCGTTCTCGAGATCGAAGGAGATGAGTTCTCCGCGTGCGTTGGCGACGACCACCCATCGTCCATCGTCGGAGACGATCGGCGGGAAGAACCATGCGTCTTCCTCTGCCGTCAGAATCTCCTGCTCCGGAGGGCCGCCGATGTATCTCAGGGCGAGCTGTTGTTCACCGCCCTCGTCGGTGATCACCACCAGGGTCTCCTCGTCCAGGAACGTGGCGCTCCTGTTGCGCGCGCCGCTCTGGTCGGTGACCCGCATGAGCTCGTCGGACTCGAAGTCGATCACGTAGATCTCGCCGCGAGCGGTGAAGGCCATCATCCGGCCATCCCATGAGAGTGCGCCCGATTCCATATGGTCCTGCGGAGAGACGTGGCGGTTTCTTCGTTGAGGTCTGTCGCTCGAAAGATGTATCCGGGGCCTGGTCACGGTTCCGTTGCGAAGATCGAGAATGCCGATTTCGCCTCCCTGCTCGAAGACCAGTCGACTGGATCCCGGTTCGGCATCACCGGCGAGTGACCGTATGTCGAAGTTCGATGGTGCGTCACCCGTTCCATCGAAGGCAGTGATTCGTGTCGGCGATGAACCATCCGTGTTCATCGACCAGACGTTCGGTGTCCTGTCACGGTCCGAGAGGAAGCAGATCCGTTCTCCGTCATCCGAGTCAATCCACACCGGAAACATGTCATTGGCATCGTTCCTGGTGAGGTTCTCGAAGAAACCGTTTCCGGGATCTCCGATCCAGATCTCAGGCGCGGTGCCACCTCGGTAGTTCTTCCAGTGGTCCCGTTCATTGGACCAGCGGCAGAACGCCATCCGCGCATCATCCCCTGCGAATGAGGCCATCGAGCAGTCTCCCAACCCGAAATTCTCCGGCATCCCGCCTTCCACCGGGACCCTCCACAGTTCATCTCGGCCATGGGGATGCGTTCTTCCCGAGCGGAAGAGAACGGAGTTTCCATCCGCCGCCCAGCCGACGACCTCGTCCATGTCCGGGTGGAATGTGAGTTGTCTGGGGGAGCCTCCTCGTGCCGGCATGATGAAGACATCGGGGTTGCCACCGTATTCCGCGGTGAAGGCGAGCCATCGTCCGTCCGGTGACAGCGATGGTCGTGATTCGCCGCCTTCATGCGAGGTGAGTCGATGTGCCGTGCCGTCCCCGAGGTCCGCACCGAAGAGATCCCCTTCACATACGAACACGAGTCGATTGCCGTGCAGCGTGGGTTCCGTGGCCCATCCGGCATTCGTGGTCCGGCCATCGGCGCTTGAGACCATGGTCGTCAAAAGTGCGCTGCAAGTGAGAATGGTCTTCTTCATCGGTCGGTACTCCATCACTGGTTTGAAAGCCGCGTCCGGTGGTCGTGTTTCCGTCGTTCGAGCTTACGGTATTTCGCCTCCGACCACCGTGACATGAAACGACCCCCGCCTCATCGTGCGATGAAGCGGGGGTCCGTGGTCTCTGTCTCCTGATGAAAGGATCAGCGCATGTTCGAGCGGATCTTCATCATCATCTCACGGGCTTCCTCCGGGGTCATCCGACCGGACTCGACCGCCATGTCGAGCCGTTCCTTCATGCGGCCGAACCACTCCCGAATTTCCTCGCGGGAGAGTCCTTCGGGCGGAGTGGGGATCGAGCGTTTGTTCTTCGAGGCGTTCGCGGTCTTGTCCTTCGACATGCCTGCCTTCATGCGATCGAGTCGCTGCTGCATCTGCTCTTCGGTGATCTCGCCGGCTTCGACCATCCGCATCATCTTGCCGTGGGCTTCCTTGTAGTCGCCTCGGGAGAATCCCTTGGAGTCCGAGTCCTTCGACATGGAACGCTCGATCTCGATCTTCATGCGATCGAGACGCTGCTTCATCTGCTCGCGGGTGATCTCGCCGGACCTGACCATCTCGGTCATCTTCTTTTCAGCTTCCATGTATTCGACTCTGCCAGGTGCCTTGGCCTTTCTGTTCTCACCGCTCATCGCCATTCGCATGCGGTCGAGACGCTGCTTCATCTGCTCGCGGGTGATCTCGCCGGCTTCGACCATGGCGGTCATCTTTCTTTCGGCTTCCATGTAGTCGACCTTGTTCGGAACATCGCTCTTCGCTCCGCCCATCGCCATTCGCATGCGATCGAGACGCTGCTGCATCTGTTCGCGGGTGATCTCGCCGGCGTCGACCATGGCGCTCATCTTGCGGGAAGCTTCCGCGTAGTCGGCCCGGGTGAACGCCGGAGTCTTGAATTCCGACATCATCTTTCGCAGACCTTCGACGAGTTGCGCGCGCGTCATCACGCCCGCTTCGAGCATCTCCTCGACCTGGGCGATCGTGCGGTCGAGTTCATCACCCGAACGCTGCTCGCCCCGCATGTTCATGCGGTCAAGTCGTTGCTGCATCTGTTCGCGGGTCATCTCTCCGGCGTTGACCATGTCGATCATGCGGTCGATCATGCCCTGCTTCGAATCGCCCCGATCATCTCGATCCCTGCTGTCGTGTTCCTCGCCTGCTTCGAAGATCGCCATGCCTCGTTCATTCATCATCGCCTGAGCCTCGCGAGCGCTCATCGTTCCCTCTTCGATGCCCATCATCAGTCGGCGATGCAACTGCATCATCTGACCGGCCTGTTCACGGGAGATGCTTCCGTCTCTGACCTTCTCGCCGACCATGGCCCGCATCGCTTCCGCGCTCGGGAACGTCATGTCGTCCTTCTGTCCCCGGTCCTGCTTCGAAACGACCGCTTCCGCGGCGTCGACCGTGTTCATCGAGGTCGTCAGGCAGACTGCGGTCAGTCCTGTCGCGAGGGCCACCGTGAGCGGAGCCTTCCAGGCCGCTTTCGCGGTTCGGGTCTGGTTCTGTGATTCGAGCATTCTGGTGAGTCTGGACATCAAGGGGCCTCCTGTGGCATGGTCTGCCGTGTTCAATGGTGATTTGGTGTGTTCGAGCCGGTGCGTTTCAAGTTTGAAGAGTACCGGGCGAAGAGACGAGTCTGGTTCATGGTTTGAATGGTGAGATCGGCGAGCCGAGAATGATTCGATCGAAGACGTTGTTCCTGTCTTTCACACCGCCTCCTCGAGTTTGTCGACCATCTTGCGAATCTCTGACAGTTCCTCGGGCGTCGATGTGCGAATGGCAAGCGCCTGCAAGGCGAGGTTTCCGGCCGAGCCGTTGAATGCCCGGTCGAGCAGATCACCGATGAGCGTGCGCTGGGTCTTCTGCTTGGTTTCATGCGCACGATAGACCTGGGGTCTGACGTCGGAATCCCGTTCGAGCAGCCCCTTTCGGGTCATGATCTGCATGAACTTCAGCACGGTGGTGTAGCCCATGCCCTCGCCGGATTGCTCGAGATGCTCGAAGACTTCGCGAACGGTCGCACTCTTCTTATGCCAGAGGACATTGAGAATGAGACATTCGGAATCGGTGGGTTTGGGGTGCTTCGGTCTTCGCATCATCGCCTTCCAGAGGGAACCAAAAATACACGAATGCTTTCGTCAAAAGGCCTTTGGTCCTCGAAAACGCCAAGTATTTCCCCGTGTCGCGGGGGCAGGGGGCTCTGATGTCCCCTGGGTGATCACTTCTTGCCCTGGGTGGAGCCCCGGCCCTTGCCGCCACGAGCCCCTTTACCCTCTGCCTTGCCTGATTTTGCCTTGGCCTTGCCGCTGTTTTCCTTCTCGGAGTCGGCTTTTTCCATGCCTTTGCCAAGCGGTGTTCCGGGCTTGCGTGGGCAGCGCTCCATCAGTTCCGCACTCATCAGTCCGGTCAGCAGGGTGTCGATCTGATCATCGAGATCGTCGAACGCATCGAATCCTGGTTCCTTCAGGAGCAGTCTCGCATCCGTGTTCATGTCCGCGGCCCCTTCGGTGAAGGAGCGGATCTTCGCACGGGCCAGTCGGGGTTCCGATTCGATTCGATCCATGATCGCGCGGGTGCGAAGCGCGGGCAGTCTCTGCTCGATGCTCTCCTGGATCTCGAGCAGGCTCTCAAGAAGTTCGGGGTCGTCCTCGGCACGATCCATGGCGCAATCCGATGCGCGCTCGCACCACCGGACCCGCATCTGTTCGGAGAAACCCTGAACAAGTGTTCGTCGCCTGAAGGTCTCCGCGACGTCTTCGGGACGGTCACGCAGGGTGTCGGTGATCGTCTCGACTCCACTCAGGGTGGCATCCCTGAATCTGACCGCTGACTCGAGTTCGTCACGCACATTTCTGATGAAGACGTCGATCTCCGGCCCTGAATCCTCTCGTTCAAGACCATCGCTCATCTTCTTGATGCCGCCGTTGTCGAACATGGCACCCGCAAGACTGAATCCGCTGATCTCGCGCTCGATGCGTGCGTCCATCCATTGATCGGCGATCGCGACCAGAGTGGTGTTCTCCTCGATGACCGCGGGGCGCGTGTCGGCAAGAATTCCGGGTGCGATGCCCGCGGTCTCCTCAAGCGCTTCCATGAGATCGATTCTGGTGCCTCCGAGGATCGCGTCCTGTCTGGCGTTCTCAAGGAGAATTTCATCGACCACGATCTCGAACTCCTCGAGTGAGGCCTCCGGCAGCACCGTCCGAAGCTCGTTCAGAAGTCTCGTGCGGGCGGGGCGCCTGGTCTGAGCGAACTGCCGGATCCGGTTGACGATCTGAAACGCGTCATTGGTTCCATTCGAGAAACCGCTCTCCGCCAGAAATCTTCGCTCCTCCATCAGGCCGGAACGGATCAATCCGATGGTCGCTTCGAAACGGTCGATGCCATCTTCCGCCCACGTCACGGCTCCTTCACCCTTGCCCCAGGATTCCGCGACCTCGCGCACCGCCTGTCGATCGATCGTGATCTGCTCGATGGTGCGGAGATGGCCCTCGGTCTCGCGCGCGTTCATCGCTCGAAAGCCGATGCTCATCTCCTCCCGAAGCGCCTGCACCTTTGCGAGGTAGTCGTCCACGTAGTCCTCGATGAGCGAAGCGACGATCGTGGCGTTCAACTCATCCAGTCCGAGTCGTCGTCTGATGGTGGAAGCGTCCCGCTTCAGGAACTCCGGTCGTGTCAGAGTGTCGAGGTCGCCTGGATCGGGAAGGCTCAGGCGTGCGAAGCTCATGGCGCCTGCACGCATCGATCCGGTCGCCCATGATCGTTCGGGTTCTTCCCCTCGTCGATCGTATTCCTCGTAGTAACTCTTGACGTCGGAAAGCGCCTCTTCCCAGATCTGCTCGCTCTCCGCTTCGGTCATCTGGCCGGTCTTGACCGCTTCCGCAAGCTGCTGATAGAGCTCGCCGAAGAATGCACGATCCTCCTGGCCCGGTTTCTGGTTGTCGTCGCCCGACTCGATCGGTGAGCCGGACGCGACGTAGGCTGCGAGCATGAGTGCCTCGATCATCGACTCGTCGATCACACCGGTCGCCATCGCCGGTCTGAGTGTCTCTTCGAGTTGACCCGTGAGATCTCCCTCAGCTGATGACTCCGATTTCTGTGCGAACGTCGCATGCGTCGAGGCCAATGCGACAATCATCATCGTGGTCAGGTATCTCATCAGAACGTTCCTCGAATCGTTTTTCATGTGCTTCGACTGCCTTTCCTGTTCTTCGGCGCCGGCGGTCCCGGGGTCAGGCCAATCTACACGAAGGTTTTCGTCAACTCAAGACTCGTCATGCCGCACCCGCCCTGGTGATGCGATCAGCCCTCGAGCCGCACCGTCATGGATCGAACGGCGGTGCACGGCGTCTCGATCATGGCGGAGAAGATCTCCGGACACGCTCGTGGTTTTCTTCACTGATCTGCATCAGTCACGTCTTCGAGGTGATGAGAGCGACATCCACGTCATTTCATCTCTGAACAGCGTGCTGATACACTTCAGCCTGTCGAAACGATCGCACACCGGAGTCATGTCATCAGTCTTCGAATCTGCCTGCTCACCACTCAGGATCTCGATGCCGATCCCTTTCCCGAGGATGATTGGCCGTGTGATCCACGTCCCTTCTTCACGGATGCTGAGTGGCATGTCGAGACTCTGGTCGGCAAGGTGGACTCGGTCGGTCAGGTCGAGAAGTTGATCGCCTCGAATGAATTCGATCTCTTCTTCAATCTCTGTGACGGTGCCGCCGATCAGGACATCCCCGGCATCGAAGTGATCCAGAAGATGGAGGAGCATGGTGTCCCGTTCGCAGGTGCCAGTTCGGAATGCTACGAACCCACCAGGGTCGAGATGAAGGAGGCCTGCAAGGCGCTTGGCATCGCGACGCCCGCTTACGTGGTCGCCGAGAACGAAGCGGATGTCGAGCGTGCTGCAGAGACGCTGCGCTTTCCGCTTTTCGTCAAGCACTACAGCAGCTACGCCAGCGTCGACCTCAGCCGGAGATCGCGCGTCAGGACCCCCGAAGGTCTGCGCATCCAGGCGAAGAAGATCATGAGTCGCCACGGAGCCGCGTTGATCGAGGAGTACATCGAGGGCATCGAATGCACGGTGCTGGTCGCGGAGAATCCCGACGACCCCGAAAAGCCCATCACCTACATCCCGGCTCAATATCGATTCCCCAAGGGCGAGTCCTTCAAGCATTCGGATCTGAAATGGGTGGACTACGAGGGCCTGTCCTCATTCCCGGTCGAGGATCCGGTGCTTTCCGATCGGTTGCGTGACGAGTGCGGCCGTTTCTTCGTCCAGCTCAAGGCGGCGAGTTTCGGACGATGCGATCTGCGCGTCGACGAGACGGGCACGCCCTACATGCTCGAGATCAACGCGAACTGCGGGATCTACTATCCCCCCGCCGATTACGGCAGCGCCGACATCTGTCTGTCACTCGACCCGGCCGGCCACGAAGGATTCACGCGTCAGTTGATCGCCGCGGCGTTCGCGCGTCATGCCCGCCAGAACCCGAAGGTCTGCATCACGGATGACGAGACCTGAGGGCGTGATGGATTTGAACCGTAAGTCAAGGCGCGAGCTGAGTGACGTCAAGTGGACGCTCAGATGTCACTCTGACTGAGGCGCATTCTGTCCGGCATCACCTTGAACGGATTGATCAGGACGACATGGGCCATGTTGGATGGTGACTCATGGCTGCTGAAGACCAGAAGCTGTCCGCGGTAGGTCATCATCGTGATGTGCCGAAGTGCGAAGGGCAGTTCTTCCACGACCATGCTCCACTCACCGGTTTCGGTGTCGTACATCTCGAGGGACTTGTTCGGTTCGATGCCCGATCCGTCGGCCTTCTGGGACATGCCGCCGGCGATGAAGATGTTGCCGTCGATCACGACCGCCTCCGGTGAGAGTCGGGTGCGTTCGGGCGGTGTGATCTCGGACCAGGTCCGGGTGTTGAAATCGAAGACGTCGCACGGTGGCACCAGCTCGAAGTCGTCGGTCATGCCGCCGATCATGTAGTACTTGTCACCGACGGTCACTCCGCCGAACGCTCTTCGTGTGTTTGGAAGCTTGATGCCTGAGTCCATGAAGGTGTCGTGACCTTCGCCGGTGTCGGCCATCATGACCTCTTCGAGGTGGCGGAACTGATCGCCATCCTCGCGTCTGGGGTCGTAGTCGAGTCCCCCGAACACCCAGTATTCGTCGCCGTGCTGAGCCAGTCCGAACTGGCTCCGGGAGACGGGAAGGTGCGGTCCGGAGACCTCCCAGCTGTTGGTCTTGAAGTCGTAGGTGCAGCCTTCGACGTGGGTGTGTGCCGCATCCTCACCGTAGCCGAAGCCGCCGAGTGCGAATCCCGTCGACATGTCCTCCGAAAGCAACGTCTGGATCGACTGACGCGGCATCGGATATTCGCTGCACTTGCGCCAGGTCATGGTGGCCAGGTTCATCTTGTAGCCTTCGGCCAGGAAGTTCTCCTCTTGAAAGTCGTGCTGCCCGGTGCTGTTGTTGCCACCGAACATGTAGACCCAGCCGTCTCTCATGAAGAAGGCCTGCCTGTTCTTGGCATCCGAGGGAGTCGGGATCTGCCAGTGCTTCACGATCGCCTCTTCGGTGTCGACGGTCTGAATGGGAAGTCGTTCGATCGCCGATGGACGCATGCCGCGGGAGATGCCCCCGATTGCAAGGACGTCGCCGCTCTGGTCGGCGGCCATCTGGTGGAAGAAGCGGGGGAACGTGAACGCTCCGATCTCACGCCATTCATCGCTGCCGGGTGTCCAGGCATAGACCGCGCCATCGGCCGCCGAAGCGACCACTTCACCCCGGACGTTGTCGCCCGCGACACCGAAGGCCTGCGAGGGGAAGTCGGGGCCGTCCGACCAGACGTCTTCCGCGGGGTTGTAGATCATCACGTCGTTGGTGGGCCCTCGTTTCGAGGTCATCCCACCGATCATCATGATGTTGCCGTCGATCGAGACCGATGCGAGCGCTCGTCTTTCGAACGGGACTTCCTTCGAGGACCAGCCGGCTTCAGGATTCGCGAGATCGAGCATCCAGATGTCCGAATACCAGTCTCGACTGTCGGTTTCAGCGTCGAGGTTCCATCCTCCGAAGACGAACAGCATCGAACCGACGATCGCGGTGTCGTGGGATGATCGACCGGATGGCATGTCCGGAAGGGGCGTCCAGGTCATCGTGTCGGTGTCGAATGCCGAGACCGTCTTCAGTGACACGAGGTGTGCCGGTTCTCCGGGAGCGTTCTCGGCGACCAGTCCGCCGGTTCGAATGATCTTTCCGTTCCAGGATTCAAGAGGGCAGCTCTGCATCGCCTGCGTGTTCTTGAGACTTTCGACCTGAGTGAGATCGAAGAGGTTGATTCTGTAGAAGTCTCTCGACTGTCCCTCTCGGTGGTAATCATGCGGTCTTCCGCTGTACCCGCCCATGACGTACAGCCATCCGTCCTGTGTCGCCGAACCGAAGCTGGTGGTCGCGTGCGGAATCGAGCCGCAGGGTTCACCGGCGAGCATGCCATCTTGAAGACTTGGATCATCAGGCATGGCGAAGTGCTGGGCCTGAGTCGTCTGGGCGAGTGCGAGACCGATGAGGACGGCGAGTGTGCATGTGTTTCGTGCAGTGGTCATGATGAAGGACTTTTCATGTGAGTGCTTTTTAAGGATTCGATGCTGCGACAGCGCGGATGAGGTATAGTATTGAGACCCATTCTCAATTGCAATGTCCGGCCATTTGTTCGCTTGAGCGGCCGGGAGGATCTGTGGCGGCAGCTGAAACAGTACAGGAAGGTTTGAAAGAAATGAATCGAAGAAACATGTTGAGAGCGACCATTGCCGGCACCGTCGGCGCCACGACAGTCATGCCCGCCTTCGGGGGGGGATCGATCGTCACTGCGCGCAGACGTGTGCGAATGGATGACAATGAGCAACTGCAGGCCGCAGTCGATTCCGGCGTCGCGTATTTCAAGCTTCGTTGCGATCAGCAGATGCCCACAGTGAAGGCGCTTGATGCCGCGATCGCCAGTGGCGACGTCGCGGCGGCGCAGCGGGCCTACATCGAATCACGCCCTCCCTATGAAGAGATCGAAACCATCGCGGGATCATTCGAGGAATCCGATTCGGACATCGACGCACGACCCTACTCGTTCGACGGCGGTGAGACGGACCCTGAATTCCGTGGTTTTCACAAGATCGAGAATCTGATCTTCGCTGAAGAGGATCTCGAGGCGGCACGTCCGTACTCAAAGCGTCTTATCGACAGTTTCGTCACCTTGCGCAAGGAGCTCGATGAAACCGAGCGATTCAACGCGGAAGGTCAGTTCGGCGGCATGGTGGCGTTGACCAATGAAGTCGCCGCCAAGAAGGTCTCGAGCGAAGAGGAGACCTGGTCCGACCAGACTCTCCTCATCTTCAAGCACAACTGGATCGGTGTGTACAGCCAGTTCGCGCCATTCGCAGCCATGCTTGGCGCCGACAACGCCAATGTCAAAGCCGTCGATGCCGCTTTCAAGGCCGCTCAGGAAACACTGGTGCCACACTTCAAGCCCGGCGTGGTCGCGGCGGCTCCCTACAGCGGGGTCTCCATCCGCGAGAGAAGAACCATGGCGGATGCCAGCAACCGATACCGCGATGCGATCATCGTGGTCCGTGATGAAATCGGCATCCCCGGCTGATTTCAAGAGTCCCCGCTCCACCAAGACATGATCAACACAGGAGATCATCAGTTCCCATGTTCCAGGAATATGCCAAACCGTTCTTTCTCGTCGCTTCCTTGCTGCTGGGCTCATTCACCGCGGTCGCCGTGGTTGAAGCACAGTCGGACGCCGACGCCAGGGAAGCCGTCGAGCTGGTCGTCTACAGCGGCCGCAAGGAATCCCTGATCGGCCCCGCTCTCGCCAAGTACACCGCCGCGACCGGCAATCCGGTCAAGGTCAAGTACGGCTCCACTTCGGGCATGACCGCGCTTCTTCTTGAAGAAGGTGATGCGACGCCCGCCGACGTCTTCATCGCGCAGGATGCCGGTGCCCTCGGAGCGCTTGCCAAGAAGAGCCGGCTGCACAGGCTTCCGGAGTCGGTGATGGTCTCGGTCGAGCCCCGCTTTCGATCGCCCGAAGGCGCCTGGGTGGGTGTCACCGGACGAGCTCGTTCGGTCGCCTACAACACCTCGAAGATGAAGGCCTCCGACATGCCGGCCTCGATCGTCGAATTCACCGACCCCAGATGGAAGGGTCGAGTGGGCTGGGCGCCCGGGAACGGTTCCTTCCAGGCTTTCGTCAGCGCGATGCGACATCGTGTCGGTGACGAAGCGACCGAAGCCTGGCTTCGCGGCATGATCGCCAATGAAGCCGTCGTCTATCCCAAGAATTCCGCGATCGTCCAGGCGGTCGGTGACGGGGAGGTCGATCTCGGTTTCGTGAATCACTACTACCTCTATCGATTCCTCGCCGAGGATCCCGCGTTCCCGGTGAAGAATCACTTTCTTCCCAACGGTGATCCCGGTGCACTCGTCAACGTCGCAGGCGTCTGCCTTCCACGGCAGGATGATCAGGATGCGCGCAAGGCCGAGGCCGCTCTGGAACTGGTTCGATTCATGCTCGCCGAAGAAGCTCAGAACTACTTCGCCCAGTCGACCTACGAGTACCCTCTGGCGAAGGGGATCGCTCCCGCCGCGGATCTGATCCCGCTCGCCCGCATCGAGACGCCCGAAATGGATCTCGGCGACATGGATGATCTCGAGGGGACTCTGGTGATGCTGCGCAAGGTTGGAGCACTTCCCTGACCGCGATCTCCGACATCAACGATGTTTCGACAAGGCGGAGGAGGGCGCATGCGCCCACTCCGCTTGTCGTTGTCTGTCTGCTGGTCGGTCTTCTCGTGGTGTCGCCTCTCGTCTATCTGCTGGTCCGGGCGTTTCAGGGCAGCGGGATGGAGGGACTTGGTTCCTTCTTCGTCAGTCTGCAGACCCTCGGCTACGCCGCGCGAAGCGTCGGACTGGCATGCGTCGTGGTCATCGGTTCGCTCACGCTCTCATGCCTGCTCGCCTGGGTGACCATGGCTCGTGATCTTCCGTTCCGACGTCTCTGCACCATGCTGGTGGTCTGTCCGCTCGCGGTGCCCTGCTACGTGGGCGCCGCGGTGTTCATCGGAGTCTTCAGTCCGAGAGGTCCCCTGGGTGCGTTCTGCACCGAGCTCGGTCTCTCTCCAGGCTGGTTCAGCGGGTTCTGGGCCTCGGCCTTCGTGCTGACACTCTTCGTCTATCCGCTTGCCTACCTGTCGATCCGGGCCGGCCTTCACGGGATGGATCGTTCCGCCTTCGACGCCGCCAGAATCCTTGGTCGCTCCGGCTTCGGGTCGTTCCGAGCAGGAGTTCTCCCCCAGCTTCGTCCGTCGATCGTGGCCGGCGGGGTGGTGGTCGCGCTCTACGCACTCGGTGAGTTCGGTGCGGTTTCAATGCTGCGCACCAACACCTTCACCAGAGTGATCTACATCCAGTACGAATCCGCATTCGATCGGACCGGTGCCGCGCTCTCGAGTCTGGCTCTGGCGGTGCTGGTCGGCGTCGTGCTCCTCGCGAGCACTCGATTCAGGAAGTCCCACGCGGTGGCACGCCGGGCACGTGGGTACCGTCCCTTCGAATGGCGGCTCGGTGCCTGGCGCTGGCCCGGTGCCGTGCTGGTCCTGTTCGTGGTGTCGCTTGGTCTGGTGCTGCCGGTGTGCAGTCTGATCTCATGGTGGGGGCGAACGAGTCTTTCCGTCGATTTCTCCGGACTCCTGACGGGACCGCTCGCAACCTCGCTGCTGCTCTCACTGTCAGCCGGGATCGCCGTGATACTGCTCGCGCTGCCGATCGCATTGCTGTGTTCCCGGCATCCATCGACGCTGTCGAACCTGCTCGAGCGCATCACCCACATCGGATTCGGTTTTCCCGGGATCGTGGTCGGTCTCTCTCTGGTCTTCCTGACGTTGAAGCTGATCCCCGCCCTCTACCAGAGCTGGTCGGTGGTGGTCCTCGGGTACTGCATTCTCTTTCTCGCGCTTGCAGGAGGGCCCATACGAGCCGGTTTGGAACGAGCGTCGCGGTCGTTCGATGATGCCGCTCGAACCCTTGGTGCCGGACGCTGGGTTCGTTTCAGGACGGTGACGCTTCCGTTTCTTCTGCCCGGAGTCTGCAGCGCGTTCCTGCTGGTCTTCATCAGCACCGCCAAGGAGCTACCCTGTACCTTGTTGCTCTCGCCCGCCGGGACCCACACTCTGGCGACCCGTGTCTGGCAGTACACCGATGAGGCCATGTATGCCGAAGCGGCGGTTCCAGCACTCGCCCTGATCCTGATCTCCGCAATCCTCGTCGGTGCGCTCGTCTGGCGTGAAGACCTCTTCGAAAGTGCCTAGATGCTCGAACTTGAGAAGCTCAACAAGTCATTCGGCGAGCATCCCGTGCTGGAGGACGTCTCTCTTTCGATGCCAAAGAGTGGTTTCGGCGTCCTCTTCGGACCAAGCGGTTGCGGGAAGAGCACGCTGCTGCGCATCATCGCGGGCCTCGAGGCGCCTGATTCCGGTCGGATCATTCTCGATGGCAAGGAGGTCTGCGCTCCCGGTGGCGATCATGTTCCCGCCGAGTCGCGAAAAGTGGGACTGGTCTTTCAGGATCTCGCACTCTTTCCGCATCTGACCGTCGCGCAGAACATCGAGTTCGGCATCCGAAATCATCCAGGCAGGCAGGCACGTCTCGCGGAGCTTCTTCACCTGGTCCGACTGACGGATCTGCATGATCGCTTGCCCCACCAGCTCTCCGGTGGCGAGCAGCAGCGCGTGGCCGTGGCACGGGCGCTCGCTCCCGAGCCAAGTCTGCTCCTCCTCGATGAACCCTTCGCGAATCTTGATGCCGATCTTCGCGGCAGGGTCCGAAGCGAGCTGGTGGAGATTCTCAGGCAAGCCGGCACGACGGTGATCATGGTGACGCATGATCGCGAGGAGGCGCTCGGCACCGCCGATCTTCTGATGGTCATGTCCTCAGGCCGGATCATCCAGGCCGGATCACCTCGCGAGGTCTATGAACATCCGGTCACGATCGATGCGGCGGGGCTGCTGGGCGATGGCAACGTCATTCCCTGCACGGTTCGTGATCAACATGTCGAATGCGGTCTTGGTCGGCTCGCCGCACCCGGACTCGAGGATGGCCCTTGTCGGCTCTTCGTCCGTTCGGAGCATCTTCGTCAGTCGGCTTCGGGGGCGATCACCGTTCGTGTCGTCGACAGTTCCTACTTCGGGCATGACGCTCTGGCCGAGCTGGTCCTCTCGGATGGCACCCGTCTTTCGATGCGGCAGTTCGAAGACGACCTGCCCAGTCCCGGCGATGAGATTCGCATCTCGATCACCGGTCCGGTCTCTTTCTTCGCTTGATCTGAGTCGGGGTCTCCGTCGTCAGGCTTCCTGCTCGTCGGTGCAGTTCGATGGCGGAGGTGGTGTCTCATCCACGGGGATCACGTCATAGCGCGGAGAGCCACAGGGGCATTCTCCGGTCCGGATCAGGTGGACCATCTCCATCCTGACCAGAAAATGAACCGCTTCGGTGAACCGTTTGGGCGGCATTTTCGCCACTTTGTCATTCAGAATGACCTGGGCAAAGGAGGGGACTCCATGCTCGAAATTCGTGGTGTCGCTGTCGTCTTCGCCGCCGATGCATTGGTAGATGAGGTCGGCATCACGTGTCAGTTGCTGGCTCATAGGTTCCCTTTAAAGCTCGCTGAGGGTGAGAACCTGAATTATATTGAGAACGAGTCTCAATTGCAAAGGCGCCTGAATGCTCGATCTACTTGATTCCTGGATGGGCCGGGGGCGTTGATTCCGGCGCCTGTCGTGGTCTCTGCGAAGGGTTTTCCCAGATCCTCTTCATGAGTCGGTGGCCATCGGGATCCACCCACATCAGTTCGCTGCGGACATATGGGTGGAAGTCGTTGGTGCCGAAATAGGCTTCGGTCGTCTCCGCGAACCATTCCATCTGATTGGTCAGGGCATAGTGGCGTCTCGGTGTCCCTGATATGTGGCCGACACGTTCGTAGGTTCCCGCGTCCTTCATGCGCGTCCATCCTTCGATGATCGACTCATCGTCATACCCGAGCATCTTGTCGTGGTATCCGTGGGCGAGTTCGTGCAGGACCATCCAGGGTTGTGTCTTCGTCCACTCGAGAAAAGCGCGAGCGTTTCCGATCTCGACCGTGCCTTCCTTGTCTGGGTTGTATCCATTGGGAATGAGCCAGTCGCGCGAGACGTGGTAGCACATGCAGGCGGTCTTGTGCATCGCGAGTTCAACCCAGATCTCGATCGCCCGCAGTGGTTCCAGCGCCGCTTCCGGAAGGGCTCTGGTGATGTGATAGAGCTGGTGGTCGAGTTCCTCGAGCGTCGCCTCGAGCAGCGCCGGGTCGTCTTCGGCGACATCGGGATTGATTCTGATCGTCCAGCCCCGCATCGTTCGCACCACGTACGCCTCGGTGGGTCGCGGTGGTTCGACGTGCGCCTTCGGATCGTCTTGAATCCGTGTGGTCATGTTGCAGCAGGGCGGTGTCTCCATGGCGCAGATCGATGAGATGACGATGAGTGGGATGATCATGTCCACATGGTGACAGCTCTCATGCCTGAGAGCCACTTTCCCGTGACTCAGTCCTGTTTCGACTGCTGATCCATGGTTTTTCCTTCAACCGTCAATCGTGCGGGGTGTCCGTACCAGCTGTTGACGGCGGCCTCGCCGTACTGCTCTTCCAGCACTCTGGTGACTTCGGCCATGTCGGAATCGGAGTTCACCCAGCCGTTGAAGACGTCGGGGAAGTCATGCTTGCAGTTGTCGCATTTCTTGTCGAGATCGAAACGGATCGGACACCAGAAGCTCTCGACGTTGCGAAGCATCTCCGAACCGAGCGACCAGACGCCCGTCATCCAGTCGCAGTACAGGCACCAGATGAGATCGTGGCCGACGAGGTTGTCGAACTTGTGCCGTGAGACTCGAACCCATTCGCCGTGGTCGTACCTCGGGAAACGGATGAGGTGCACCAGGAAGGGCCACACCACCAGTTCCGCGACCCTGATCAACCAGAAGATCGGCACCACTGCGGCGGTCACCCAGACCGCGGCGAAGTTGCGCCAGGTGCCGACCAGCCGATTGAGAACCTTGACGATTCTCGGGCCCTTTCTGGCCGTCGGGTGCGCGAGTCCGTGCAGAAAGGTCCAGATCATCACGGAGAGCACCTGACCACACACCGCGGCCGCGAGTCCGATCCATCCACCGACGATCGGTCCGACGATGAGCGGTGCCGCCGTGAAGTAGGTCACCACCAGGTCGAGGCCCGGTGCGATCGCAAGCCATGCCGTGAATCGACGTCCGGCGCCGCCCAGCTTCGGAACAAGGTGAAGAAAGCCGGCGCCTGCGAGGAGGGCTGCGACCATCCATCCGATGATGATGAGAAATGAGATCATTGGCGCATGGTAGGGCTTTCCCGCCCCAAGGCTTCCCGACAGGTCATCACCTCGCGGCCGTCCTTCACGGGCAGGTCGATTCGAGGCGCTCTGATCGCGTGTCTGAATGCGTCCTCCGGGCTGGTATTCATGCTCCGATCTGGTTCATAATTCATTTCAAACGGTGAATTTTCAGGTCTTTTGGTCGACTGCCTCGTGGCATCTTTTATTCTCTTGATATGCGCTCAATCACAATGCTGACATTCCTTTCCACTCTGGCCTTCGGCACATGCCAGCTGGCTGAGGCTCAGTCCTTGACCAACGGCACCCAGATCGAGATCACGGAGTCCTGGTCCCAGGAGCCCGGAGGCTGGACCTACCCCATGTCGATCAGTGTCCCTGACGGGCCCGCTCCTGACGGAGGTCACCCGGTCTGCATCCTTCTGCATGGCAACGGCGGAAACGGTCAGGGAACCATTCCTCAGTTCAGGAATCTTCTTCCGTGCCATGCCCTCGTCGCACCATCGGGCTATCAGTCGAGCTGGGACATCTGTGCCGAGCAGAGTGATGCACCCGATGTCGCCATGGTCGGTGAACTGATCACTCGACTGCAGGGTTTCAGCAACGTCGATCCGGATCGAATCCGCATTCTCGGTTTCTCAAACGGATCCGCTCTGGCGAACCGTGTCTTCATCGAGAACGACAATCCCGGTCTTGATGCGGTGTGCGCGGTCGTCTCGCAGCTCACCGAGGGTCAGTATCACGCCGGTTCGTTTCATCGTCCCTCAGGAACGACGTCGCCCAATGCGCCCTTTTGCGGATACGACACGCCCAAGGTCCCGATCGCGGGTCGCCGATACCTCAGCATCTGTAATTTCAATGACTTCGTGATTCCCTACGACGGAGGAGAATCCGGTGTGGGTGCCACCTTCATAAGCGCTCCACTGGCGACCTTCCTGATCGCACAGACTCAGGGGTACGACGGGCCGCAGTTGACCAGTCCGGGTGAACCCATCGGTGAAGGTGTCTTCAAGTACGACTACCTCGATGGTGGTGTCGTTCATCTTCGCGGTCCGGCCGGTCACGGCATGAACGGGACGGAGGAGCAATTCATCCCGTTCTTTCTCGAAGACTGCCAGGTCGCACCGGCCTGCGACTCCGATGTCGATGACGACGGGATCGTGGGCGGTTCTGATCTCACCAGAGTGCTGGCCGAGTGGGGGGAGCCCGCCGTGCCGCCCGGCAGCGGAGTGGATCTGAACGGTGACGGCATCATCTCCGGCCAGGATCTCGCGCAGATTCTCGGTTTCTGGGGACCGTGCCCCGAGCTCTGATCACGTCCACCCGGACAGGCGGGTCATCATCCGCGGGTCTGAAGTGTCACCATGGCTCTGCCCAATCCATCGCCGACGCGTAGATAGCTTTCCGCATTTCCGAACCAATGGTGTGCATGTCCCTTGTTCGGAGAGCGCTCGGGATCTCGCAGGAAGGAACGGGTGGGCACGTAGATCGCACGACCCTTGAATTCCGGTCGCAGGGTCGCGTCCTCCTGCCCTTGCCAGAGAGCTTCGTTGTCGGCATTCCCGGTCTGTCCGACGACGAAGGGAAGCTCGGGTGCGTTCAATTCGACTCGCAGGTCCTTCACGAGATTCGAAAGATTCTCGGCGTAGGCTTCCAGGGCCCCGTCGACGTACATGTCGTTCCATCCCTGAAACCAGACGAACCCCGCCAGCTCGGTCTTCATCCCTCGGAGTTTCGGAAACCGAGTGCCAAGTTCGGCGATCGCTTCGCGGTAGTCCTCGATCATCTTCAGATAGAACGGTCCCACCTCGCCGCCCGAACTCGGGGGCCTGAAGTCCTCCATCAGACTCTTGCCGCCCCAGCAGGTCTTCACCAGCAGGACGGGTTCCTCGAAATGATCGCCCATGATCCGTCCGAATTCGAGTTCCGGTCCGAAGTGATGGGCGCCCTCATGGACGGCATAGCCGATCGAGAGCGGCCCGTGCTTCATCGGTCCGCGCTCCGGTCGATAGCTGACGAAGACGTCGTCCCGCTTCGTCCATCCACCATCCTCATCGACCCAGTGGCCGTAGTCCGCGGCCACCGCTTCATCTCGGAGCACGTGTTTGAGCGTGCCTCGTCCTCCGTTGTAGTGTTCGGGGTGGTCGAGATCGGCGACCGCGTGTCCTTCCATGTTGGATTGTCCTGCCAGCAGAAAGACCTTGATGGTGGGGGCTCCTTCGTCGGAGGTGCCTTGTGCGCAAGCGGGGGCGGTCAGCATGAGAAGACTCAGAATCAAGGGGGTCATGGGTTTCGTTCCGTTCTCAGGGTTTCAGTTCTGAAAGGATCATCACCTGCTCCTCTCGAGGCCGTTCCATGAAGCGCTCGAATGCGACGTAGAAGGCCTGCTCGTCCTCGATGTCGAGGTAGCGTGCCAATGCCTTGCGCCATCCGATCTCGGTGATCATGGGATGGAATTCATCGCGATAGCGCGCCACGCTTCGTCCCGGGGAACGATGTATCAGGTAGGCCACCGCCCAGGCTCCCGTGTCGTAGGCCAGTTCCATGTGGTATCCGGCGACCTTCTCCGGCGCGGTGTCGATGTCCTCCATGTCGGCGATCGTCAGTCCGGTATCTCTGATGCTCTTCGCGCGCTGCATGATTCGTGAGAGATTGAATTCCAGCGGCCGTCTGCCCTGCAGGTGGACCAGCCAGGACTCCGCGAAGACCGCGCCACCTTCCATCATCCAGGTGGGTTGCGTTCCGAATGCCATCTGAAAGACGTGGGTGTACTCGTGAATGCCGCGCAGCACTGGATCGGGCACCACCTCCTCTTCGTGGTACCACTCGTGGACGTTCAGGAACACCAGCTCCGCCTCCGGTTGTTCCTTCTCATCGACCCACGAGAGATAGGCTTCCGGCTGATCGCTTTCGATGACGTCGATGAAGCGTTCCGTCACATAGGGACGGCATTCCTCGGTGGTTCGTTCGGTCTCGGCGATCCGCCATCGGCAGTATTCCTCGATGAATGCCTCCCGGGTGGCGTCATCGATCGCTCGTTCGTCTTCACGACCTCCGATCCAGACATGCGTGGGTCCGTAGCTGCCCCAGTACGCGCGCGCCATCTCGATGCCTTCGCGAATGTAGCTCTCCCACTTCGGGTCGTAACTGCCAAGCACGTGGTAGGTCGGGGGTACTTCGATCTCGATGAACGGACGCTGCTCCGAAGATGACCGATCGGTTCGTTCGTCATCCGCGGTGGTGTTCATGCAGCCGATCAGAAGCATGGTCGTCGTCAGCAGGCATGCGGCGGGACGTGTCATGGCGATGACTGTAGCATTCACCTGTCGAAGACGTGGTCGAACTCATGGGTTTCGCAGGAATTGGAAACAGGCACGATGTCGAGCGAGTCAGCGGACGGAAAATCGGGCAACTTCCTTCTGCTGCTGGCGGCGGGTCTCGCGCAGTTCATCGTCTGCGCCGACTACTTCGCGATCGCGATCGCATTGCCGCCCATGGCGAAGGATCTCGGGGTTCGTGCGATCGACCTGCAGTGGGTGATCACCGGGTACATCCTCGCCTTCGCAAGCACTCTCTGCATCGCCGGCGTGCTGGGTGATCGCTACGGTCGCAA
The DNA here is from genome assembly GCA_902521645.1 of Planctomycetota bacterium. GTDB lineage: Bacteria > Planctomycetota > Phycisphaerae > Phycisphaerales > SM1A02 > UBA8087. Next base: position 16,192 of record CABYSN010000009.1, on the reverse strand, counting down.
GAAACTCCTTCTGCTCGGAATCATCATCTTCGCCGCGGTCTCGATCTGGACCGGTTTCGGGCAGAGCGCGACGGAGGTCGTCATCGCCCGCATCGCTCTCGGTCTGGGCGGGGGATTGCTGATGCCGCTCGCCACCGCGGTCGTCAGTCATGCGAGTGCGAGGCATCGTCTGGCTCGGGACATCGCACTTCTCACCGGCGTGGCGACCCTCGGTCAGGCGCTGGGTCCGGTGCTCGGGGGCGTGCTGACCGAATACCTCGACTGGCGATGGATCTTCTTCTCCAATGTCCCGATCTGCGCCCTGGCGTTCGTGATGGTCGTCTGCTTCGCCTCCGAGTCGAAGGATCCCGAAGCGGGGGGACGGCTGGACGTCGCCGGCATCATCCTCCTCACGCTCGGATTGGCCGCGCTCTCCGTCGGCATCGATCGCATCCCGCATTGGGAGACCTGGGCCTGGTCGTCGCTCACCGCAGCGGGCGTGTTCCTCCTGGTGCTCTTCGCCGTGGTCGAGAGTCTGATCGCCTTTCCGGTCATCGATGTCAGGCTCTTCGCCAATCGTGACTTCCTCGGCTTCGCCACGGTCGGGCTGCTGGCGAACAGCGTCTGGTGCTCGCTGGTCCTGATCGCGACTCTGCAGTTGCAGAAGGTGCTGGGTTTCACGGTGCTCACGGCCGGACTTTTCTTTCTCTTCATGAGCGGCAGTGTCGCGATCGCGAGTTTCATCGCCCCGTTGCTTGAACGGCGGTTCGAAGTGGTGCGACTGCTGCGCTGCGCGCTTCTCCTGCAGTCTGTTGGTGTGGGCATGCTCTTCTTCGTCGACGATCCGATTTCGCTTTCGATCGGCCTCTTTCTGGCGGGCTTCGGATGTTCCTGGGGATGGGCGCTGCCGCAGGCCGGGGCGATTCGTTCCTTGCCGCGTGAGAAATCGGGACTCGCGAGCGGTTCGATTCTCACCATCATGGTCATGTGTGGAAATACCGCCTTCGTGGTGATGGCGATGGTGATCGATCTCCATCCCGATGATGCCGCCGGGGAGGCGCTCGGCATCAAGGCCGCCGCGGGCTGGGCATTCCTGATCGGGGTGCTCGGACTGTTCTGCAGCGTGTTGCTTCTGCGTCGCGCTACGCGGGAGGATCAGGTCGTCCTGCAGTCGTAGGCTTCCCCTCGTCTCGAGTCTCTACGAGCTTTTGTCTTCGGAGTCTTCTGGTGATGAAGAGGATCAGCAGCGGGGGACCGCTCGAGAGTCCCGAGAACACCCCGACCTGAAGGGCCTTCATGCCCATCTCGACGTTCTCCTCCCGGGAGACGTCTGCGAGGATGCCGAGCATGCCGAGACCTGCCGCCATCAGACACAACACGGCCAGCACGACCAGGCCGAATCCGGCCATGGCGAGAATGATCTCGAGTGCGATTGAAATCCCCCTCATCAGCGTCCTCATCGATCGGTCTCATTCGATGGCGACTGCGTCATGTCAGCCGCTTCCATCGCCTGTCTTTTCGCCGTGAGATCCAGTTGTCGTTGTCGCTCCGCGAAACGTTCCTTCTGTTCCTCTGTGGTTCGATCATGGCACTTCGAACAGCTGACGCCCCGGCGATAGAGGGGGGAGTCCTTCTCGTCCTTGCTCAGGGGATCCCGGCACGCCCGGCAGAGTTCGTAGTCGCCCACCTCGAGTCCGTGTCCGACCGAGACCCGTTCGTCGAACACGAAGCACTGCCCCTTCCAAAGGCTTTGATCCTTCGGGACCTTTTCAAGGTATTTGAGGATGCCGCCTTCGAGATGGTAGACCTCCCGGACGCCGGCCTGTTTGAGGAGTGCCGTCGATTTCTCGCAGCGAATCCCACCCGTGCAGAACATCGCGACCTTCGGTTGTTCTTCGATCGAGATGTTCTCCTTGATCCATTCCGGAAGTTCTCCGAACGTCGAGATCTCGGGGTCGACCGAACCCTGGAAGGTTCCGATCTCGACTTCGTAGTCGTTTCGGGTGTCGATCACCAGAACGTCTGGATCGCTGATCAGATCGTTCCAGTCCTCCGCCGAGACGTACGTCCCCGCAAGTTGGGCGGGGTCGATGCCCTCGACGCCCATCGTCACGATCTCCTTCTTCAGTCTGACCCGAAGCTTGCGAAAGGGTTGTGCCGGCGCGTTTGATTCCTTCCAGGCGAGCTCCGCGAGTCTCGGGTCGCTGCGCAGAAAATCAAGGACGTTCATGACACCCGGTCTCGGACCGGAGATCGTCGCGTTGATCCCTTCCGATGCCAGCAGGATGATGCCTCGCACGTCGTTCTTCCGGCAGATCGCCTCCAGAGGCGCTTGCATGGCGTCATGGTCGTCAAGCTTCGTGAAGCGATAGAAAGTTGCGACGAGAAGTTCCGACACGCAGGCCTCCGAGTGGTCTCGTCCCGGATTCTCGTTCATCGACGAGCGCCCGGGGTGTGTGTCCATCCATCCTATGCAAAGATCGCACGGATGATATCCGCTGAAAACGGCCTTTCATGCTTTGGCTCCAGCCTCCCATCACGATAAGGTCTCTTCATCGCCGGTTGCTTTTCAAACGACTCACCCCATCAAGGACACCCTCATGCACAACGCTCTTGCTCGATTCGGCCGATCCGCCTTCCTCTTCGTCGCGCTCTGTGGATTCGTCGCGATTTCCATGGCCACCGACGTCTCCACTCGTTCTCATCAGGATTCCGAATCCACGGTCCCTTCCTGGAACGTCGACACGGTTCACTCATGTGCGATGTTCCGAGTTCGTCACATGGGTGCCGGACTCTTCTGGGGTCGGTTCAATGATGTCGGCGGAACCATCGATTTCGATCCCGTGGATTCGAAGTCATTGGCAATGGACATCACGATCGATGTCGACAGCGTCGACAGCGGTCATCCGGGTCTCGACAAGCATCTGAAGAGTCCCGACTTCTTCGATACCAAGGAATTTCCCATGATCACCTTCAAGAGCGCGAAGGCGGTTCCGGTCACGGCGCCGACCATCACCTTCGGGGCCACGCATGAAGAGACTCCGGAGATGGCCTGGAATGTGACCGGAACCTTCAGCATGCATGGTGTCTCGAAGGACGTCACCGCGCGGGTTCTCTACTGGGGAGCCAATGACATGGGGCGTGGTCTTGCCGCGGGTTTCGAAGCGACCTTCGTGATCAAGCGCTCCGAGTTCGGTGTGAACTACGGGGTCGAGCAGGGTGCTTTGGGAGACCTGGTGACGGTGACCGCTTCCTTCGAGGTCGGTGCCGCGAAGTAACACCTGATTTTCAGACCTGCCCATGCGCCCCGATCCATTGGATCGGGGCTTTTTCATCCCCGGCAAGGGCTTCAGCTCATTTGGAGCCTGTTTTCAGGGTGCTCTGCACCATCTGCGTGCTGGATCATTGGTTTCATGGCCCCATGTTGATAGGCTGGATTCAACTGTTTCAAACACTTGGAGAGCAGGATGAATCGCGCCGTCACGACGTCTGGGCTTCTTCTGTCATGCGGGATCTGTTCCGTGGGGATGGCTCTCCCCGGTGACGAGCTCGCTCCTTGTGATCCGGTCAAGCAGCCGTGGATCTATCCTGCCGAGGCGACGGACACCGATGACCCCGTGAGCTGGGCCCGCTTTGCCTGGGACGGATTCATCGCCTTGAACTGGCCGCAGCTCGAGGGTGGACAGCCGGGTGAACCAGACACCGGTCTTTCGCTCTGTGATGACCCCGATGGTCGGCCGGCCTTTCTTCAGTGGATGCAGAAGCCGCAGCTGCTGCTCGAGGGCGGAGCCTCTCCCGGCACCTGGTCCGATCCGACCTATGCAACGCCGACCTACACCCCGGATGATGGGGGTCCGACATTGCCCTTGCTCGGAGCGCTCGCGAAGACCTCCGATCCCGATCTGGTCGATGAGTTCGACGAGGCCTTCAGTCATCGTCCTCTGATCGATCAGAACGGTCGCTACGTTCTGTTCCAGATCTTCCTGAACAAGTCCGAGTTCGAGTACTTCTCTCAGAACGGCTACTACGACGCGGTCAATCAGTACCAGGCCTTTCAAGGCGACATCGATTTCAAGCCCTTCCCCGACTCCGGAGAACCCGACAACTTCGATCCTCCGATCGAACTCGAGGACTGGGCGCGTCAGGGTGCTATCGAACTCAAGGCCTCCTGGAAGCAGCTTTCCCAGGCGGAGATCGACAGCAATCGCTTCTTCATGCAGGACGTCTACTACGCGAGCAACATCAGTTCCGCGGATCCTCCCTGTGGTCCCGTGACCGTGGGGCTCGTCGGTCTGCACGTCCTTCAGCTGACTGCAAGCACCGGGTCAACCTGGTTCTGGTCGACCTTCGAGCAGATCGACAACGTGGAGGTGGTGCCATCGAATCCCACCGGGGTGCCATCCTTCAATCCCGGTCCCGATTCGACGTGTGCGCCGCCCTACATCGACGGGTACAGCTGCAATGCCGAGGCGTGCACGCCCTCGGATCCCACCGGAGCGACCGATTGCCCGCCCTACGCGCCCGTGTCGGGTGAACTTCCCGATGTCTGTGATGCCAATCCGGCTCTTGCCGTGAACGTGTCTCGCATTCCCGAGATGCAGATTCCGGGGTACGTCCAGGCGATCAATGAGGAGTACCAGTCTCAGTTGCCGGAGCCCTGGAGGTACTACCAGTTGTTGAACACCATCCAGCCCGAGCCGGATGGTCCCTGTTGCATTCCACCGAATGCCGACAACACCGTCAACACCTGCTATCTCACCAACGTCACGATGGAGACCTACACGCAGTACTACCAGTTCATCAGCCTGCCCAAATGCAACGGCAACGAGATGACGCCTCTCAGCATGAACTGCACCGACTGCCATGCCGTCGCCATGCCTCTCGGGGCGCCGACCGTCGATGGCGGACCGTATCCGGAACCCAGCTATCAGGTCTTCAGCTTCATGTTGAACAACGCCGATTCATCCTGTCCCGCGGATTTCAACTACGACCTCTTGGTCGACGGGATCGACCTCGCGATGTTGCTGGGGGCATGGGGATCGACCGATGAGGACAAGTTCGATCTCACGGGGACCGGAATCGTCGACGGCGGGGATCTGGCAGAGTTTCTGAACGACTGGGGCGGCTGTCCGGAGCCCGGTGCCGGAGCACGACGTGGGTTCGACGATGGCGCCGACGTCACTGAAGATGGTGCCGCGGTCCGTCGTTATCTGGATGCCCTTGAGCGGGAATGAAACGGCGCCTCACTCGGCGGCGGATCCGGCACCCGCGACGATGCCTGGCCATGCTTCCTTGATCGATCCGACCCATTCCTGAATGCGTTCTTCGGTGAGTTCGGACTGACTGTCCTCGTCGAGCGCAAGCCCGCAGAACATTCCGTCGATCACGCCCAGCGAACCTTCGAACTCATGTGTCTCGGTGCTGGTGAAACCGATGCCACCGGTGGCGCCGCATTCGAGGAACTTCTTGTAGAGGATTCCCATGGCGTCCTGATAGGTTTCGTCGTAGGTTCCCTGATCGCCGAGTCCGAACATCGCCACGGTGAGATTGCTCAGATCCACACCATCGAGCGAGTCGTAGATCTCCTGCCATCCGTATTCCAGTTCACCGATGTCCCAGGTCGGAATGCCGCAGAGTGCGAAGTCATAGCTCCCGAGATCTTCGGCACTCACGGTGTTCACATCGACGGTTTCGAGTTCGACTTCCGGTTTGAGTTGTTCGATCAAGAGTTCCGCGACGCAGCCGGTGTTTCCGGTGCATGAGCCGTAGATGAGTGCTGCCTTCATGGTCTGTCTCCGTGGGATGATTGGGCAACATACTAGTTCGTCCAGAATTTACGGTCGACGTCTCACGGGCATGTTTTTGAGGTATTTCCAGTAACGGCAGGAAGCTCCGATCCCGCCTTCGGGATCGGAGCGGCCGATTTCCAAACAGTTGTTGGTTTTTCGCTCGGCGCACAAGCGGGATCCCTTCGTCACGGGCTCCAATTGGAGAGAAGTCTGGTCAGGTCCGCACCATCCACGATCCCGGAACCATCGATGTCGGCGGCCTGATCGGATGTGTTCCAGTGTCCGAGGAGGCTGGCCAGATCGGCGCCGTCGACCTGGCCGTCACCGTTCAGGTCACCCTCGATGGAATCGATCGGATCGATCGATTCCGGGTACTCATCCGGTCCGGCCCAGGCCAGATTGGGGACGGTCTCATCGACCCAGATGTCGCGGCCTTCCTCGAACGGGGTGATTCTGACCCAGGCGATGTGGGCCGCCGTGGTGTCGAATTCCGGATTCCCCGTCCAGCCGACATCACCGGCGTACCCCGCTGACGGAAACCACGTGCCAAGCCAGAAGCGTGCCGCCCGGTACGGCACGTTTCCTTGTCCGAACTCGACGTCATGGAGCTCGTCGACGACCCGACCATCGAGCAGCCAGCGAACCGAGCCGACGTCGGTTCTCGAGATCGACTCATCTCCAAGATCACTTCCAGAGCGCCATTCGATGGTGAAGGTGTGGTATCGACCGTCCATCGCCTCCTGTGCGAGGTCGAGCACCGAACCGTTCTCATCGGTGAGTGTCTTTCGTCCCTTGTGTTCACCGCCTTCACCTCCGAACTGCCCGCCCCATGAATTGGTTCTGGCCTTGGTGAAGGAGAAGTTTCCCGTATCGGCGCCGGCGAGATCGGTGGGGAATTCCCAGTCGATCTCCGTGTTGCGGCGAGGGTTGGGTTCGTGCCAGTAGGCGGCTTCACCCATCCGGTGATCGATGTAATGAAACGGCCAGAACGCGGTGCAGGTGCCGTATTCGGGGGCGACTCGGGCACGGACTTCATATCGCCCGGAAGCGTGGTAGGTCCTGGTCGCAACGGCGGCACCGACTCTGGTGCGGCGCCCGTTGTGTTCGAGTTCTCCATCGTACTGATCGCCGTGGGCTTCCAGCCGAAGTGCGATGATCGGTTCGCCCTCATCCATGTCTGGGACCAGCATCACGTTGTCCGGGGCGACGCCGCCATTGTCTCCACCCCATGCCTTCCTCGAGACCAGCCATTTCGTGGGGTCCAGCGTCCCATCCGCAAAGTCATCGAAGAAGACATCCTCCTGGCGGCGGGGGGGTGACGCGAGCGTTGCCATCCACTCCCCGCCTCGTGCCGTGAAGGAGAGGTTCCGATACCAGGCGGCGCCCGGCTGATTCTTCCAGTTCTCGAGGATCAGTTTTCCATTGCGCACCCATCGATCGGCGGTCTCGATCTCAAGTTCGATCGTCTCCCATTCCTCGTTGCCGAAGGAACGTGTCACCAGAAACTCATCGGAACCTATGAAGTACGCGCTTGCCACGACGTCGGGATCCGTCTTCACCTCCATGGAGATGGTCCATCGTTCATCGGGTGGCAGTGTCACGGCGATCGTCTGCGAGGCTCTCGACGTGTCCGGTCCGGAGAGAAGTCTCATGGCGTTTCCAGCCTCCGAGTCGACGATGCCGGCGTTGATGCCCAGTGCCCACGCGCCACCTTCGACGTCCTCGAAGCCGGTCTCTCTCAGCAGTGAATCGCCGTTGTTCGGAGCGACGTCGATCCGTGGTGCCCCCGCCCAGGGCGGATCACCGAAATCGGGTGTCGGTGGTGGTTGTCTCCCTTTCCAGAGGCGGACCGAGTCGAATTCCACCGTTGCGCCGAGTCCCGTCTGCCAGCCCTGCAGATAGACCTCGAAAGCGGTGGCATCCGCATCGACATGAACTTCGAATCGACGTTCCAGCCAGCGGTCCGTGTCGTCAATCGCCACCCATCCGTAGGCCTTCGCGATCTGAGCGCCATCACGGATGCCGACGATCGGGGGGACGAGATTGTCGCTGGTACGTATCCGGGCTGCGATGGTGTATCGACCACGCGCCTCCAGTCCGGTCACCCGTTGAGAGAGCTCGGCGGTCAGGTTCGGTTGAGGGTTCAGTCGGACCGAGTGTTGCCCCTCCCAGGCGTCACCCTGAACGAGCACGTCACCGGAGACCTGCCAGTCGGAGAGCCCTGATTCGAACGACCCGTTTCGGAGCAGGTTCTCGCTGTCGGCGACGGCGATCGAAGTGGAGGCGAGAAGAATCCCGAACAGGCCTGAGGCGGCGCATCGGTTCCAGTGGAGCGCGGATCTTTGTTTTTTCATCGTGAGGGTCCAGGAACGAATGATCTGAATCGATCTTCATCAGATCATTCCGATCGCGTCGTTACGCTGCCCCGTGAACATACGACGTTACTCGCCGACGGTTCGATTGCAGAGTGAAAACATCGAGAAATAGACGTCTTGAGTGATGTCGGAGGATTCGAACCCGTCGGGCGCGCCTACCATCGGACAGACATCCGGTCTCTGTCACCCTGAATCCGAAGAGAAATTCCGATGCCAGACCACGACCCCCTTCTGATCTTTCCACATCAGCTCTTCAAGAATCATCCCGGTCTCGACGCCGCACCGTCTCGGGTGGTTCTGATCGAGGATCGGTTGTTCTTCGGAGATCCCGGGCTCTTCGGGCCGTTTCACAAGCAGAAGCTCTGGTACCACCGTGCCACCATGAAACGGTACGAAAAGGACCTCCTTCTGAAGGGGATCGAGGTGGAATACCTGGAGCACGATCCGGATGGCGACATCCTGGAAGCGTGTCTGCAGAAGATGGCACGAGCGGGTCGTTCATCCGTCTCCGTCGCCGACCCGCATGACTACCTGCTTGATCGCAGGCTCGCCAGATTCTGTCAAAGGAATTCACTGGAACTGCGCGTGCTCGAATCTCCCATGTTTCTCAACACCACCGAGGTGAACCGGGAGCATCGTGCCACCAGGAAGCGGTGGCAGATGGCCGAGTATTACAAGTTCCAACGTCGCAGGATGGACGTCCTCGTCGACGGAGATGGTGATCCGGTGGGGGGGCGTTGGAGCTTCGACGAAGACAACCGCAAGAAGGTGCCTGCCAAATTGCGTGGTTCCATCCCCGCATTGACCGGGCATGCGGAGGATGACATCGACCGGTCCGCGGTCGATCATGTTCATGAGCGCTATTCCGGGAATCCCGGCAGTCTTGAAACTCTGATCTACCCGACCTCCAGTGACTCCGCCTCCCAATGGTTGGAGGACTTTCTCGTCGAGCGGCTTCCTCTGTTCGGCGATTATGAAGATGCCATTCTCAAAGGGGAGAACTGGCTCTGGCACGGCGTCCTCACGCCGATGTTGAACGTCGGTCTGCTGACTCCGCGACAGATTCTCGATGCCACGCTGGATCATGCCGGGCGCATGGAGATTCCGATGAACGCTCTCGAGGGGTTCATCCGTCAGCTGATCGGTTGGCGGGAATTCATGCGTGCGACCTACGTCGATCATGGTGTCGAGATGCGAACCACCAATCACTGGGGTCATGTCCGTTCCATTCCTCGCAGCTTCTACGATGGAACCACGGGAATCGATCCGATCGACGACGTGATCCAACGGGTTCTCGCCACGGGATACTGTCATCACATCGAGCGTCTCATGGTGCTCGGTGGCTTCATGTTTCTCTGCGAGTTCGATCCGGATGAGATCTACAAGTGGTTCATGGAGATGTTCGTCGACAGTTACGACTGGGTGATGGTTCCAAACGTCTATGCCATGAGTCAGCATGCTGATGGCGGTCTGATCACCACCAAGCCTTATTTCTCGGGATCTTCGTACATCAGGAAGATGAGCAATCATCCACCGGGTGATTGGACGGGGATCTGGGACGGCCTCTACTGGCGCTGGATCCACAACCATGTCGAGGAGCTCGGGAAGAATCCGCGCTGGTCGATGATGTGCGCCATGGCTCGAAAGATGGCTCCTCAAAAGATGGAGAACCATCTTCGGGTCGCCGAGGAGTACCTGGCGAGTTCGTCCTGAGCAGGTCATAGGTCACAGCGCGATCGGCGCGAGCAGCCTCAGAAATTGAAGGCCGGTTGCGAGCAATCCGGTCGTTCGCGTTCGCATCCTCGTACTCGGACTGGATCCTCTCATGGTTCGGACGCAATGCCGATCATGATCCTCTGTTTTTGTTTTCATTCCGGTGCCCGTGGCCCACGCGGTTAGTCCGGTTCAGAATCAGGTGCAGGCGGCGCAGAGCCCCTTCAGCGTCAGTTCATGTTCCGTCAGAACGAATCCATCCGGAAGCAGGCTCTTCAGTCGACCTGGACATCCATCGACATCGAACAGTCGGTCGCAACTCGTGCAAAGGAAATGATGATGGTGCCGGTCCGCGACTTCGGAGGGCTCGTAGCGATCGGGCTGGGAGGGAAGGGTGACCGCAGTGACCTCGCCTTCCTCCTCCAGTTTTCTGATGACCCTGTAGACGGTTCGCAGGCTGATCGTGGAAACCTTCTTGGATGATTCCAGGAGGATCTCCTCGATGGACAGGGGACGTCCGGCGGTGGTGATCGCGCTTTTGATGGCATCGAGCTGAATGGTGTTTCGGCGTTCCGCCATGGTGCATCCTTTCATCTGAACTGCCCCGACAGGATAGCGTTCACACCACGCAGAGCCGCTTCAATCCGCTTCTTTCCGGCTTCGGATTGGCTGCTCGCACCCTGGATTTTGGAACCTTTGCCGTTTTTCAGGGCCTCAAAAGACGCGTTTCAAGCATTTCAAGGGCGATTTCACTTCTTTTGGACAAAATGAACGTTTTGAACGTTTTGTCCCCCTATAACTCTTCGTCAGCGTGCGCAAGGCACGCCTCAAACCACCCCCGTTTACTTTGGAGAATCACAATGTTTTCACTGCCTCTTGCAGAGATGTCCAGCACCATGAAAGCCTTGAGTGCTGGTCTCAGCGTCGAGGGCATCACCATGTACCTCTTCTGGCTGGGTATCGTCGGAATGGGTGCGGGCGCTCTTTATCTGTTCATGATGCAAGGCTCCCTGACCAAGACCTACAAGAAGGTCGCCATCGTCGCCGGCATCATCTGTGCCGTGGCCTGTTTCCATTACTTCCGGATGGCGAACATCTACGTCGAAGCGCTCGCGAATGCGATCACCCTGAACGAAGACGGCACCCTGAAGGAAATCGGCAAGCTGGCCGCATTTCCCACGGCATACCGTTACATCGACTGGTTGATCACGGTGCCCCTGATGGTGCTCGAATTCCCATTGCTTCTCAATCTCGGCAAGAAGGGGCGCCCACTTTTCTGGAGCCTTGGAATCGTGTCTCTCGCGATGCTCGTCTTCGCATGGATCGCTGAAACAAGCGTCCCTGGAACCGGTGCATGGTGGACCAACTACGTGATCTCATGCTTCTGCTGGATCGCGATGGTCGGCATCCTCTTCACCCAGGTGACGAAGGCAGCGGCCTTCCTTCCCGCCAACTTCCAGGGCACTCTGGGCGTGATGAAGGGATTCATCCTCATCGGCTGGATCATCTACCCGATCGGTTTCCTTCTGGCCCTCACCGGGAATGAAAGCACCCGGGAGATCGCCTACAACATCGCGGATGTGATCAACAAGGTCGGATTCGGCGTCGCATGCGTCGTCGCAGCCACAATCCTGTCCAAGCACGAGGAAGCAGGCACTCTGCCTGCGGCCGACTGATGACACCCGTCGCGATTTGGAGTGTTTCGCATGAGCCGTTCAAACACAATCGCGTTTCCCTCTGAATTCTCCGAGGCTATGTCACCCGCAAGCTCACGTGGCTTGCGGGTGACAGCCGTCGGACGGGAATTCATCCGTCAAAGAGCGTTCCCCTGGACGCTTCTCTCCGGCGGACTTCTGCTGGCTCTGATCGACCCGAGTCTGACGTCCAGTTTCGCCTGGCTTCCCTTTCTGGTGTCCCTCTTCATCTTCGGCATGCCCCATGGCGCGATGGACTGGGTGGTTCAGAACCGTCTCGACGGTTCGAAGGGAATCCTTCGACAGGCCATCGCATTCCTTCCCTATCTCGGCTTGATGGCTTTTTCCACGGTTCTGTTGATCGTTTTCCCGGTCTTCACGGTGGCGGCCTTCATGCTGCTGACCACGGTCCACTTCGGAACCGCGGATCTGCTTGCCACCGGCCACGGAGATGAGTCGGTCGTTCGGCGCACCCTCTTCATCGCCGGTCGTGGCTGCCTGATTCTCGGCCCTGCCTTCGCCTTTCACACCCAGGCGGCCTGGGCGCCTTTCGGGCTCCTCGTCGGAATGGGGTCGGCATCGTCTTCATCGATCGAAGTCGTCTCCCTGATCAGCGGCACTCTCCTGTTCGTCGGAGTGCTTCTGGCACTGTCCCACATCCTGCTGACGTTGCGTTCATGTCCGCGAGTCGCCTTGCTCGATTTCCTCGAGTCTGGTCTCATCCTCCTGCTCACCTGCCTCGCCTCGCCGCTCTTCGCGATCGGGCTCTTCTTCCTGAGCACCCATGCCTATCGTCATTCCATCCGACTGTCTTCGGGACCCCTCCTGGGTGACGGAGTCGAGAGAGACTCTCTCCCGAGCCGGGTTCTGCGCATGCATTGGTGTTCACTCCCTCTGCTCATTCCAACGTTTCTCATCCTGCCTCTCTGGGCGTTCCTCCAGTTCGGTTCGATCGATCCCTCCGCACTGGTGACGGTGACCATCGGTTTCTTCATCATCACGACGCTTCCTCATCATCTCCTCGGTCTTCGACTTCCGTCCTATCGACCATGAGATGATGCCGACATCGAGGCCTTCTTCCGGGTCTCCCATCCGATCACTGCGGAGTCTTTGATGCCCTCTTTCTTCCTGCCCATTCTCGTCACATGGTGTGCGGTCTGGCTCGTGCTTGCCGGCATCGGTTTTCTTTACGGTTTGAAATGCCCTGACGGCGAGGAAAGTCGCCGGTGGTGGACCGGGTTCTGGACCATGAATCTCTTCTGGATCGCGATCGATCTCGTGATCGTCGTCTGGGCGATGTTGGATCCTGTCACGGGAACCGACGAGTTCCGAAAGCTGCTTGCAGTCAACGGCGGGCTGGATCTTCTCTACCTCGCGACCGGAGTGGTTCTCTGCACCCGACGGGATCAGCTGCCACGCGGTTTTGGCGCTGCAATTCTGGTTCAGGGTGGTTTCCTTCTGATCTTCGATCTGAGCTGGTGGCTCATCCTCGGTTCCGCGACATCCTGACCGAGCATGAAAATAATGAAATCCCCATGATCAACAAATTCCCTGACAAGACCTGTGTTCGCTGCGGCCGTCGTTTCGCCTGGCGCAAGAAATGGGCTCGCAGTTGGTCCGATGTCAAGTACTGCTCCGCATCCTGCCGGCGCCACAAGATCGGTCTCGCCGATCTTGCATACGAGCAGCGGATCATGACCGCACTCGCTCTTGCACCACGCACGGGCATTTCTCTGCACGAACTGGCGACCGATCATGATGAGGTTGAACCCCTGCGTCAGGCGGCTCGCCGGCTTGCGATTGCAGGAAGAATCAGGATGATCCAGTCCGGTCGGACCATCGATCCACGTGATCTGCACGGCAAGGTGTCTCTCGTTCTGGTCTAGGAGAGATCCTGAACCAAGCTTTCGCAAGAGTCGCTCATCAGGTTCATCGCGATGTGATCACCGTCCTTCAAGACGTGTGCGATGAATCATGCTGGCAGCTTCCCAGCGAACCCGGGCTTCATCGAGCGATCGTGATGTCTCCACGACTGGTGTCGGACCACCATGGTCCCATGGTGCATGTCGCGACATGCCATCGAGATGCCCGACCTCCTCCGGCAACCACTTCGCGACGTAGTCGCCTCGCGGATCGTAGCTGCGCGCCTGGCGAGCGATGTCGAAGCCGCGAAAACCACGTGGATCGGCGCCGACGCCCGCCGAGTACGACCAGTTTCCCCAGTTCGCAGCGGGGCAGTAGTCGATGAGACAGCGTTCAAACCATCGCGCACCCCATCGCCAGTCGACGTTCATGTTCTTGGAGAGAAAGCTCGCCACGATCTGCCGGCCTCTATTCGACATGAACCCCGTGCCTTTGAGTTCCCGCATGTTGGCATCGATCAATGGAATGCCAGTGGTCCCGTTTCGCCAGTGTTCGAACATCTCCGGGTCGTTTCGGTACTCAAGATCAAGATCGATCGGCCCCGTGCGATGGAAGAGTGATGCCCCATGTTTCAAAAGATGAAGCCGGAAGAATTCACGCCAGAGAAGTTCGAAGCGAAGCCAGTAGGTCGATTCGTTCTTCGTTCTTTCCTCTTCGTAGCTGAAACTGCGCGCTGCCACCTGCCGCGATGAGAGTGCGCCCACCGCAAGCCAGGGAGAGAATTTCGAGGAGTATTCGGGTCCCAGCATTTCGTTTCTGGTCTGCTTGTAGTGTTGAAGATGGTCTCCGTGGAACATCCATTGTTCCAGACGTTCGAGTCCGGAGGATTCACCCCCTCTAAATTGCATGACGCCTCGCGGGTCAGCCACCTCATCGAAAAGGCCGAGTTGGTCCAGTGTCGGAATCTCACCGGATTCGAAATCGGCAGGGGTCTTCACCGGTCGAAGTCTTTCGGGTGCAGGTCGAGGTTGTCCGTAGTCCAGTCTCTTTTCCACGTGACGTCGGAAAGAACTGAAGACCTCAGGCAATTCCCGCGCGAATGTTCCTGGATCCTCGATCTCAAGCAGGGTTTCCGGAGAAAGGCCGGTGGCGTTCGTTTGCATGCGATTAATCACGGCACGTTCGATCGACCGTTCTTCCGAGCCTGGTTCCTCCACGAAATGGAATCGATCGATTCCGAGCGTTTCGGTCAGTTCCGGAAGAATCTGTTCCGGTTTCCCGATCCTGATGATGAGTTCCGAGCCCATTCGTCTCATTGCCGCTCGCAGCTCTGCGATCGTCTCCAGAAGAAAGCGCATTCGGTGGGATCCTGTTCTTGTAAATCCTCCGACCTGCGCCGTATGTTCCCTGGGGTCGAGCACCCAGACACCGATCACACCCTCGGTCCCGGAATCGAAGCATTCAAACAGTGGTTGGTCGTGGATTCTCAGCTGTCGCCGGAACCAGATCATGTTCTTTACAACCTTCTCGTTCATGCAAAAGTATTTCCCCTCCAGAGAGTGCAGTCGAGCTGAAAGTGCGATTCAGTGCCGATTCGCCCATTGAGTCTCTGGGTGGACGACATGATGTCGACCGGATCGGTAGCATCATGGTCGTACTTCTGAGGAGGCCGCATCCGCCTGCGATCCAAAGACCAGACACCATTCAACGAGAAGGAAGCCCATGAAGAACATGATTGTCACGACCCTTGCGACGGCCGCGCTGGCCTTGTCCTGTGCCGCTGCTGAAACCGAGGTCTCGCGGACCTCATCCGTTCCCGGTTCCATGGAGGAGTTCATCAATTGGAATCTCGACCATGGCGTCTGCGGCACCTGGTCCGACGTCGGTGTCACCGAAGCGATGTGGGTGGGGATCCCCGCCGGTCTCAAGGTCACCACCACCCAGAACACCTGGTACGACGTGGCCTCCGGGCAGCTCTTCAACAGTCATCACATGGAGACCGAGGACGGGCGGGTCATCTCGACGGGTTCGAACATCATGACCTGGGATGGCGAACGCAATGCCGTCATCTCCTCGGGTTCCGGATTCGACATGGGCAAGCCCTACAACGGGACGTCCGTTCTTCTCGGGATGACCGACGACACATTGACCTGGGAATACACCGAGCACTCTCAGGGCGAGACCACCGTCTACGAGAACGTCATGACCTACACCGGGATGAACACCCGCTCGAATTCGGTCAAGGTCAAGGGTTCCGACGGCAAGCCCTGGGTCAGCGAATCCACCCGCGCCAATCCCTGCATGTCGATGCTCGCCGACAGCGGTCTTGCCGGCACCTGGGAGAAGACGCTTCCCGATGGGAGCATGACGCGTCAGGTCGTCTCCTGGGTCGCGGATGAACATGTCCTGAAGTACGAGCGATTCTTCAAGGTCGTGGGTGGGGACTGGAAGAGCGACAGTCTTTTCGTCTGGTACTGGGATCCAGCCCATGACCACGTCGCGACGCTCTACCTCGACGCCCATGGCACCGTGATTCACGGCCAGGTCGACTCCATCACCCGTCGAGGTGGTGCCGTCACCATCGTCGCCACTCATGAAGGCAGCCGTTTCGGTGGCTTGACCATGAGCACTCAGGCGACTCAGGTCATCACCGACAAGACGATCACCACGACGTTCCAGGACATGTCGCTTGACGGCATCCGTCACCAGATGAGCTGGAGCGAAACGGCTCAGACGATCGATCGCGTGAACTGATCGCTCCGACGACAGGTCGGCTCTC
>CABYSN010000008.1 GCA_902521645.1 Planctomycetota bacterium | reverse complement strand
GGCGTTGACATCCGCGGTCTCGACCACTGACTTGTCGACCAGAAGCCGTCCGTTGAACGGGTTCAGTTCGAGGGTCGTTCCGGCAAGTGTGACCACCGAGTCCATTTCCACGAGGTCTCTCGCCTCGAGACGACCGGGAACCACGTGGTGGGTGAGGATCCTCTTGAGAGTGGCTCTTCCCGGCTCTTCCAGGAGTGCGTTCACCGTCTTCGAATCGAGTCGGGCGAAGGCTTCATCGGTCGGGGCGAAGACCGTGAACGGTCCCTCGCTCGAGAGTGCTCCAGCAAGATCCGCGGCCTTGACGACTGAGACCAGCGTGTCGAGTCTGCCGGAGGACGTGGCCAGCTCGGGAATGGTGTCGCCGCCGTAGGCAAGGCTCATGGACGTGGCAAGGAGTCCGACTGGAAGAATCTTTTTCAGCATAGTGGTAACTCTCATGAGAGGGAGATTGGACGGAAAAACGTTCATAACGTTCATTTATAACGACTGATTCCCCCCGTGGGTCTCTTGAAACAGTCAAAACAGCCAAAAAAGACAAAACACCGATTTCTCGGTGTTCTGAGAGGGTTTCAAAGTGTGATCAGCCTGCCTGGGCGACGCGCTGCTCTCTGGACTTCCGCCTGGGCTTGGACTTTCGTGACTCCTCTTCAGCGAGACGCCGTTGTTCCTCTTCGGCGAAATCCTCACCGAAACGAACCAGTCGGAGGCTGTTGGCGATCACGAAGATGTACGCCACCGCTTGATAGAAGGGTGTCACATAGATGTCGATCTGCCCGGTGGCCGCAAGGGCCAGTCCGATCAGGGCCAGCACCAGGCTTGCGGCGATGTTCTGTCCGACGATCCCTTTTCCGCGCCGTGCGAGGTCGAGCAGGAAGGGGATGTGACGCAGATCGTCGTTCATCAAGGCGACCCCCGCCGAGTTGGTCGCGATGTCCGAGCCGGTGAGACCCATCGCGACACCCACATCCGCGGAGGCGAGGATGGGTCCGTCGTTGATGCCGTCCCCGACGACCAGGGTGCGGTGTCCCTTGGAGATGAGGTATTTCAATTCCTCGTGCTTCTCTTCAGGCAGGCATTCCGCCTCGATCGAATCGACGCCGACGGTCTGGCCGACACGTTTGGCGACGGAGAGACGGTCTCCCGTGAAGATGCAGATTCTTCTGACACCCGATTCACGGAGATTCGCGATCACCTCGACCGCATTGGAACGAAGGGCGTCTTCGAGTCCGACCGCTCCGAGGTAGGTCTTGCCGATCATCACGTGGACGCCGGACATGCCTTCGATCTTGGTCTCCACGTCACGCAGTCTGGGTTCAATGGCGGGATCGAGTTCGATCAACCAGTCCGCTCTGCCCGCGTGGATCACGCCGGCCTCGGTCTCCGCCCGCACGCCTCTGCCATGAACCTCGCTGTATCCATCGAGTTTCTTGGGCTCGATTCGAGCCTTGATCGCCGTTTCGAGGATGCTCTTGGCCAGTGGGTGATTGGATGATTGTTCGGCATCTGCCGCTGCCTGAAGAAGTGCGGCACCATCGATGCCTTCGGCGGGAGCCAGTCGACTGACTGCGAACTTTCCTGTGGTCAGCGTGCCCGTCTTGTCGAGCACCACGGTGTCCACTCTGGCTGCGGACTCGAGGGTTCTCGTCTGCTTGATCATGATGCCGAGCCTCGCCGCGGATGCGAACGCCGCGACCATCGCCGTCGGGTATGCGATCAGAAGGGCGCCCGGACAGGTCACCACGAGGACCGTGATGGCACGCACCGCAGCTTCGCTCTGGACCAGAGGATCGCTGCTCTTCGCCGTGAAGAACCAGACGAGCATGGCCACCATGAGAACCACCGGGACGTAGTACGCCGCCAGTTTTTCGATCATCTCCTGACGTCTTCCCTTGGAGGATTCCGCCTCTCGGATCAGTTGTTCGACCTTGCCGATGGTGGTTTCACCAGCGATCGCCGTCACTTCGACGTCGATCTGTCCGGTGAGGTTGGTGGTGCCGGCGTAGACCTCGGTCCCTTTCAATGCTTCGACCGGAATGGCCTCTCCGGTGAGGGATGCCTGATTGATGTCGGTTCGACCATCGGTGACCCGGCCGTCGACGGGGAGGTTCTCTCCCGGCCGGACTCGAACGATCGTGCCTGCCTTGATCTCCGACAGCGAGACTTCCCGTTCATTCCCCTGTGCATCGACCATTCTCGCCTTGTCGGGGGTCAGTTCGACGAGTTCCCGGATCGCTCTTTGCGCTCCCCAGGCTGTTCGTGAGAGCACCAGTTCGGCGAGCCAGAGGAAGAAGGCAAGAAAACCGGCTGCGAGGTATTCACCGACTGCGATGGCGGCAAGCACGGCGAGGCTTGCCAGCGCATCACTTGCGGGTTGCCCTGACAGCAATTCCTTCGCGGCGCCTCGTGCCAGGGGGATCACCAGAATGATCGCACCAGCGGTCGCCGCGATGTCCGCGATCTGTTGCTCGAATCCGAAGGCGAATCGTCCCAACCACGCCACCAGGAGCAGGACACCGCCAAGCAGAGCGAAGAAAAGCTGGCGTTCCAGCCTTTGTGCGCCCTGTTCGTCCCAGGATCGTTCTTTCGTGGGGTTGTCTGTGTTCGCTTCGAGTTGAGGCGAAAGCATGTTGGTGTCGCTCATGCGCCAAGGCTCCGGTGATGTCTGCGATGCGGACCGATTCCATCGGTTCGCGGGTTCTCTGAGATGATACCCCCTCAGATCTCCATCCGGGCGGCGCGGATCGACTCCAAAAGGTACGCTTCGTACAGGAAATGGTTCGCAGGGGATGTCGACACGTCCTCCGAACCATCTCGGAGGGCGGCGCCATGGACATGCGAGCTGATGCCAGATCAAGGGTTGTCGTCGTCGGTGACGGCCAAATGGGTCTCGTGATGGCCGACGGCCTCGCCCATGGGGGTCATGACACCGTGGTCTGGGGCCCATTCGAGGAGCATGTCGCGGAACTGGCTCGATCACGTGCGTCCGTTCGTCTTCCGGGTTTCGTGCTGGATGACTCGATTCAGGTCCTGGCCGATCCCGCACAGGCCCTGGCCGGTGCCGATCTCGTGGTCTGCGCCATTCCCTGTCAGTTCATCCGACCGGTCTTCAAGGAGCTTGCCCGTCACATCGAGGGGACACCCACGCTCGTCAGTGTCGCCAAAGGTCTTGAGATCGGAACATTGAAACGACCGACCGAAATCCTGTCCGAGCAGCTTGCCCCGCGCGTGCCTGCCACGGTCTGTCTTTCCGGTCCGACGATCGCGACCGAGTTGATGCAGCACAAGATCGCCACGATGGTCGCTTCAAGCGACTGTCTCGAATCCGCCCGACTGGTGCAGTCGGTCTTCAGCACGTCATGGCTGCGCATCTACACGAACACCGATCTCGTCGGCGTCGAATTCGCAGGTGCGGTCAAGAACGTGGTCGCGATCGCCGCCGGAATCATCGATGGTCTGGAAGAGGGTTTCAATGCCAAGAGCGCCTTGCTTGCGCGGGGGCTCTCGGAGATCGTCCGACTTGGACAGGCGATGGGTGCTCAGGCCGAGACCTTCTTCGGAATCGCGGGAGTCGGCGACCTTGCCACGACCTGCTTCAGTCCCGAGGGACGCAATCGAAGCTGTGGTGAGGCAATCGGGCGCGGGATGGCCCTCCAGCGTTATCTCGAGGAAAGCCAGTGCGTGGTCGAAGGCGTGGCCTCGACGGAATCGATCATGTCTCTCGCGCGGAGACTCGAGGTCGAAGTGCCCATTCTTTCCGCGGTTGATGCCGTCATCACCGACGGACGTTCG
Organism: Planctomycetota bacterium; assembly: GCA_902521645.1. GTDB lineage: Bacteria > Planctomycetota > Phycisphaerae > Phycisphaerales > SM1A02 > UBA8087. Next base: position 34,746 of record CABYSN010000008.1, on the reverse strand, counting down.
CCTCGCGATGCCATCGCTTCGCTTCTTTCTCGTGAACTTGGTGATGAAAAGGTCGGATGACCGTCAGCTTCGGTGACGCGGTCACTCCTCCTCGTCGAACTTTTCGTTGACCAGTGTCTTGAGCGCAGCGAGCGCCTCGGCGGCGTCATCTCCCTCCGCCATCAATTCGAGCTTCGTCCCCATGGTTCCGGCGAGCATGAGCATCTGCATGATGGATTTCCCATCAACCACGTCCTCCGAATCAACACGTCGCACACTGATCTTGGCGGTGTACTCACTCGCCTTCTCGGCGAAGGTCATCGCTGGCCTGGCGTGCAGTCCGAGTTTGTTCAGAATCTTGACGGTGCACCGTTCCAACTGAGTCCTCCAGGAACACGAAGTGGAGTTGAGCGGGACATGGGGAGGGGAGTGGGTCCCGTGCGTCCCATTGGGGCGTTCAGCGAATCTGGGAGTTGTCGGCCTCTTCCAGAAGCGTGAGGACTTCCGCAACGCTTTCGGCCTGTCTCAGGAACTTTCTGAATTGATCCTGTGACAGGTTTCCGAAGATGGCCTCCATGGCGTCGAGGTGTTCCTCCGGGCGATCTTCCGGGCTCAGAAGCAGGAACAACGAGTACACGGGTTGCTTGTCGAGTGCATTGAACTCGATGCCATCCTTGGAGATCCCGACCGCGACGGTGATCTTGTCGATCTTGGCGCTCTTGACGTGTGGAACCGCGACCCCGTTTCCGAAGCCGGTCGAGCCCTTTCGTTCGCGGCTCATGACTGCCTTGGTGAATTCATCCTGCTCTTCGGAAGCAAGCGTTCCGGCGTCGACGAGGGCCTGGATCATCTCCCGGACCGCATCTTCGCGCTTGTCCGCCTTCAGGCTGGGAATGATGGCATCTTCAACGACTATTTCACGGAGTTTCATACTTGGTTTCCTGACGCTTCTGAGCGGGCTCTGGTCATGTGTTGGGATCTAAGCTTCTCGTCACTCTCGATCTTATCGGCCAAGTCCGCCCGGGGACTCTCAAACTAAGAGCTGCGAACATGAAATAGTTGGCCGATCGTCACTTCGGCAGAGCGTTCTGCTCGTCACCGTCACCGGATTTCAATGAGGGCGGGATGGCCTCCCGGTCCGGCACCAGAACGCCTCCGGTGATGGTGAAGCGAAGGGCTTCGTCGATCGAGATCGGGATTTCGACGACCTCGTCCAGGGTGACGCTGATGGTGTACCCGGTGAACGGGGTGGGGGAGCTGGGAATGAACACCGTGATGCCCGGCTCTCCGGCATCGGGATCCATCTGATTCTGCACGGATTTCATCGGTGTCCCGGTGACGAGTCCGATCGACCAGATGCCTTTTCGGGGGTACTGCACCAGAACCACTCGATTGAATTTGATCGGCTTCTCGTCACTCAGGATGAAGTCGACGACCTGCTTGACGTACGGGTAGACCTGTTTGACCACCGGGATGGTGGTGAGCAGTCGCTCGATCTTGGAGTACAGACTCCGCCCGAGCAGTCCGCCGAGCAGTCGGCCGGCGAAGTAGACCGAGAGAATGGCGACGAACAAGCCGATGAAATTCATGTACCAGCGTTCATTCCACCACTCGAGAATGCTCTGTGATCTCAGATACGACCTGGCTTCCTTCTGAGCGGTCCTGGATCGGTTGGCATCCTTGCGTCGTTCTGACTCCCGTTCCACCGCCGCATCCGAGGGTTCGAAGGTCTCTTCAAGGACGCCCACGTGAGGGGTCGCCTTGTTGATCACGTATCGGATTCCGCCGTTGATCGGCTGCGCGATCCCCACATCGATGAATTCATAGGCTTTGACCAGGATCCAGAGCGTCAGCACCGTGGGCAGGAGGACCGCCAGTCCCTTGACGAAGAAGCGTCGAAAATCGCCACGGAATGTCCTCTTGTCAGCTCGGGCCATGTGTCGATCCTATACCAACCGAAATGATGCCGCTCAATTCGTGAAACTTGGAAGGGGTTTCATGGTGATCATGAGCTGCAGATAGTCGTCCCCGCGTCGGATTCGAACCGGCACCACGTCTCCGACCCGGAGTTTCGCGATGGCGAGCATCAGTTCTCTGGTCGAACGTATGGATGTGCCGCCGATCTTCACGATCACATCGTCGACCTGCATGCCTGCGTCACGGGCGCCGCTGCCTTCGTGGACCAGGGTGACTCGGCATCCATCGACCTCGCTTTCAGCCTGAATTCCCAGGGAGGCGTCCCCGCGAGTGATGGTGTTGTCTCTTCGGCCCATCGCCCGCACCCAGGAACGCCAGTTCGATTCGATCCGGTCGATGGGTTGTCCGAACGTCTTCTCCAGTGCGTGCACCCCGGTCTGATCCTCGGGAAAGGTATCGACCAGATTCGCGTACCAGGCGTCCAGTTCGCCCTTCGAGGCGACGTATCTGAAGATCGAACGAGTGATCGGATAGAAACGGTTGGCCGCCCTCATGAATCGTGTCGGGCTGAGTGCGAAGAGCTGGCGCCAGGAGGGCGTGTCGCCTCCGTTGACCAGATCGAAGGTGACGTTGTGTCTCTCGTTGGGAAGGAATCGAAGGATGTCGCCGTCCCGTCCCGAGGCATACTCCTCGAACAGGGAGGCCAGCCCCTCCTGGATCCACATCGGATGTCTCTGATTGATGCGATCCATGTGTCCCCAGTGAAGGACGTGGGCGAATTCATGGCGAAGCGAGGCGCCTATGTCGGTGGTGACGAGCATCCGTCGGGAATGCTCGTACCAACCGGCGGTGCTCTGGTCGAGATCGAAGATCGCACAATCGGCCTTGTCGGGAACGAGGACGAAGACATGGTCGGCCTGCACGGCACCGAAGAGATGCTCCACCATGTAGTCGGATTGTCTGGTGATCATCTCCATCATCTCACGCCGAGCCTCCTCTGGAAGCGGGGAGGCGACGAGAAGTCGATGGCCCGGGTCGCTTTCAAAGAAGTAGTCCTCGCCGTGATCGCGACGCCATGACTCGAATTCCTCGCTGCCTCGACCACCTCTTGGTGATTCCCGCGCAGGAGCGTTTTCTGAGGTTCGGGTCTCGTCGGCGTTCGAACCGCCATCCTCTGCGGTCGGTGCTCGCTCTCTGATCTTCTCTCGAGCTTCGAGTATCGCCAGATACACGTCATGATCCCGGATCGGTTCGAGATCCTCGTCCTGCGTCATGTAGTCGAAATCACGAAAGCCCTCGCGAACGGCCTCGAGCAGCCTTTCCGCGGATTCCTCCCGCTCTCCCAGCATCGCATGTCCGCATGCTGCGTTGTAGAGCATGTCCTCGTCGCCTGGCCAGTACTGCAGATACCTCTCGATCAGCAGCAAGGCTCTTCGGGGATCCTCCCTGTCGAACGCCCGCACGATCTGGCGTTCGAGTGCGGTCCTCGAAGGTCTCGCCTGCGCCGAAGCGTCTGATGTGATGCTGAAGAAGGAGCACATCCCGATCATCAGGCAGGCTATGAGGTGCCTTTTCTTCATGATTCACACATGCTCGAAGGTGTTCGGAGGAGTGAGGTCACGCTCGCGATCGCCTCGGGGTATGCATGGCATTCCAGTTCGAAGACTCTTTCCGACAAGGAGGCGATGTCGTCGTCCTCTCTCACTTCGCATCGCTTCTGCAGAATGATCGGGCCTCGATCGTATTCCTCGTCGACCCAGTGGATGGTGCACCCGCTCACCCTGTTTCCCGAGTCGAGCACCGCCTGATGGACGCGTTTTCCGTACATGCCCTTTCCGCCGAAATCGGGAAGCAGCGACGGATGGATGTTCACGACTCTTCCGCTCCAGGCCTCTCCCACCCGGAACCGACGGAGGTATCCGCAGAGACAGATCAGTTCCGCATCGGATCCATGCAGCACTTCGTCGATCGCGTCGGAACAGGACTCCGGAGACGTCGACGGCACGATGCGGACATCAAGGCCCATCTCGCGACAGCGTTCGACCCCGGGAAGTGAGTCGTCATGTGCGATCACCGTGCGGATCTCCGCGTTCAGCGCTCCATCGCGGATCCTCTTCTCGAGATTCATGATCGAGCGTCCGCGTCCGGAGAGGAGCGTCGCGATTCTCAATGGACCATTCATCCTTCCGCTCCCTTCTGATTGAAGGCGGTCGGATTCCTGTCCTCGTCGATCGACACGAGGACGAGTTGCGCACTCGTGACGGAGACGGTCGTTCCATCCTTCCGTCGTTCGGCCTCCACCTCGACGGCGACGGTCACACTGGTGCGCCCCTCGTTCACGGTCCGGGTTCGGTAGCTTACGATGTCTCCGGTGAAGACCGGTGCGATGAAATCCACCTTGTTGATGGCGGCGGTCACCCATCGGTGGGTTCCGTGACGCCGGGCTTCGATGTAGGCTGCCTGGTCGATGTGACTCAGGATCACGCCTCCGAAGATGGTGCCTTCGTGGTTGGTGTCCTTGGGCATCATCAGGACGCGAAGGGCGATCTTGCTTTCGTTTTCGGCGCTCATGCTCAGATCATCCTCCCTCTTGGTGCTCTGGGCAAGGACTCTCAAGGGTGAGAGGAGAACAAATGACGTTTCCCGAGGCCTCGGTCATCATTCCTAACTTCAACAATGGTCGGGAAAGCTCCGTCGATGGAAACACGGATCTTCTGGGGGACCTGCTCAATTCGCTCGAAAGCACGCTGGGCGAGGCGCTCTCCCGGGTCGAGATCGTGATCGCCGATGACGGTTCGACCGACGATTCCCTGGCCACGGCACGGGCGTGGGCGGGTCGGATGACCGTGGGGAATCGCCCCTTTCTGCGTCTGATCGAGCTGGAACACAGTGGCATCCTGTCCGGTGTGCTGAATCGTCTGATGCAGGAGACATCGGCCCCCGTCGTCTTTCGATTCGACGGGGACATCGTTCTCGAGTCGAAGGACTGGCTCGATCGTGGCCTCGACGCGTTTCGCTCGCAGCCCCGACTCGGCGTGCTCGGCGGACGCCAGCTCGATCATCTGGGGCGTGTCCATTCGATGGGTGACCTGCTGTACCACCCGCACGGATATCAGCACATCGGTGCGGGGCTGGAGAAGGACGTCGTCTGTGAAGGCTTCGCCCCCGATCATGTGATGGGGTGCTTCCATGTGATGCGTCGGACCGCCTTCGACGAAGTCGGTCCCTACGACACCACCCTGCTTCGAGGTCAGACCATCGATCTGGGCGTGTCGCTTCGAACGGCCGGCTGGACCTCGTGGATCGATCCCGAGATCGTCTTCACTCATCGACTCGCTCTGAGAACGGCGCGGCCCACGAATGCGGACAGCCCTTCGGGAATCCGATCGTCGAGAGCGTCCTTTCTTTCGAAATGGGGTTTCGATCGAAGCTGTCCGGACCTGGCGAGGATGCGCGCGCGACTCGGGCCCACGGTGGTTCCGGAATTCGGCTCGGATGACTCCGATCAGGCGGGCATCGGCGAATCGGACGACGTGCTGCTCAATCGGGTGGAGCTCGTACGCGGCGTGCTTCGCCCCGAAATTCCGACCAGGATCCTCACGATCGGCACTGGTGATGGGTCGGTCGAGGCCGAACTGGCCGAATACGGCATCTCCGCGACGGCTCTCGAGGATCGTCTTCACGCGCTCGAGTCCTTCATCGGAGGCGCACGCCTGCCACCTCATCTGCTGGATGATCTCGGTGGGATCCCGATCGAATCAGGGTCCATCGACCTCATTCTTCTCGATCGCGTCCTCGAGCGAGACGGCAACCCGATCCGGATTCTCGCGGAGTGCCACCGCATGCTCTCCGCCGATGGGGTGCTCCTTCTGCTCGCTCGTTCCATGACCGCGCATGATCAGATCCGCACCCCGCATCGTTCCGATCGTTTCACGGCCAGTGGATTGCGCGCGTTTCTTTCGAGTTCGCGACTCTTCCGATCGATCGGGGTGTCACGTCGACCGATGCCCTGTTCCGAGCCCGGCGTGCTGTTGTACGCCCTGCGACGAGCCGACGATGCGGATGGTTCGATAGGCGAGCCGATCGAATGTCTCTGAGCGGGCTTCGCGGATCGGGTCAGACGACCTCTTCGACGGGAGCCTCTTCCAGGATCGGAAGAAGGAACGCGCCGGTGTGACTGCCTTCGCATTCGACGATGTCCTCCGGTGTGCCCACCGTGAGAACCTCGCCGCCGCCCGAGCCGCCTTCAGGGCCGAGGTCGATGATCCAGTCGCAGCACTTGATCACATCGAGATTGTGTTCGATCACGATCAGCGTGTTGTCGTTGTCGGCGAGGCGTTGCATCACGTCGAGGAGTTTCTTGACGTCGGCGAAGTGCAGTCCCGTGGTCGGTTCGTCCAGCACGTACAGAGTGTGACCCTGGGTGGTGGTGCCGAGTTCCGAGGCGAGTTTGACCCTCTGGGCCTCGCCTCCGGAGAGCGTGGTGGAGGGCTGTCCGAGCTGGAGGTATCCGAGTCCGACGTCTCTCAGGCATCCCAGCATTCGATGGACTCTGCGATGTGCTTCGAAGAAATCCACCGCGTTCTCGACGGTCATCTCCAGGATGTCCGCGATCGTCTTTCCGCGATATTTCACCTCGAGGGTTTCGTGGTTGTATCTGCTGCCATTGCATTCCTCGCACGTGACGAACACGTCCGGGAGGAAGTGCATCTCGATCCGTCTGACACCCTGGCCCTGGCAGGCCTCGCATCGGCCGCCCTTGACGTTGAAGCTGAATCGTCCGGGCATGTATCCGCGTATCTTCGATTCCGGTGCCATTGCGAAGAGCTTTCGGATCTCGTCCAGCACCCCGGTGTAGGTCGCGGGATTCGACCGAGGCGTTCGGCCGATCGGTGACTGGTCGACCTCGATGATCCGATCGATGGTGTCGAGTCCTTCCACCGAATCGTGTCTTCCCGGGATCACTCTGGTGCCATTGAGATGCTTCTGGGCGGCTTGCAGAAGAATGTCGTTGACCAATGTCGATTTTCCGGAACCGGAGACTCCGGTCACGCAGGTGATGCCGCCCAGTGGGAAGGCCACGTCCACGTTCTTGAGATTGTGTTCGCGTGCGCCTCGAACCGTGATCGCGTCTTCGACATCCAGCACTCTTCTTTCGTCGGGGACTTCGATCGATTCCCTGCCTGTGAGAAACGCGCCGGTCAGTGATTCCTCGATCTTGGAGATCTGTGCGATCGTGCCCTGGGCGACGACTCTTCCTCCATGTCGACCGGGTCCGGGACCGATGTCCACCACCTGGTCGGCGGCCCGCATCATCGATTCGTCATGCTCGACCACCAGCACCGTGTTGCCGATGTCGCTGAGGTGACGAAGTGTTCTGATCAGTCGATCGTTGTCTCTGGCGTGGAGTCCGATCGTGGGTTCGTCCAGCACGTAACAGACGCCGACGAGTCCGCTTCCGACCTGCGTCGCCAGTCTGATTCTCTGCGCCTCGCCGCCGGAAAGGGTCGAGCTTCTCCGGTCAAGGGTCAGATACCCGAGCCCGACCGATTCGAGAAAACCCAGCCGTGCGAGGATCTCTCGCAGGATCGGTGCCGCGATCCGGGTTCCCGCCTTGTCGAGTTTGAGCCCGTTGAAGAATGCGGTCGCTTCCCGGATCGTCATGGAGGCGACCCTGGCTATGTTGGCCTTGCTTCGTCCGCTTCGAAGCATCACCGCCAGAGAGGATGTCTTCAACCGGGCTCCCGCGCATGCGGGGCAGGGTATCGATGCGGTGTAGGCATGGAGGCGTTCGCGAACGTTGTCGCTTTCCGTCTCCTCGATTCTTCTGCGCAGATTTGGAAGGACCCCGACGAAGGTGAAGCCGAGCTTCTTCTTGTCGGCGGCGGTCGTGCCGTACAGAAGGACCTTCTTCTGACCGGGGGTGAGTTCCGAGTAGGGGGTGCTTCGGTCCACTTCTATGTTGTCCAGGAACCGTCGCATCTGGCGTCCGTACCAGATGTTCATCCGCTTGCCGTTCTTGCGCCACGGCTCGATGGCTTCCGCGACGGCGCGGGTCTGGTCGGGAACGACCAGGCTCTCGTCGAATTCCAGAATGGTGCCGAGTCCCGAGCACTCCTTGCACGCGCCGTGCGGTGAGTTGAAGGAGAACAGTCTGGGCTCCAGGGAGTCGAGACTGCAGGAGGGATGGTCGGGGCAGGAGAAACGACTGCTGTATCGATGCTCCTCCCAGGCGCCTTCCGGAGTCTCGACCAGAAGCAGCAGGGCACTCTCGCCGGTGGCGAGCGCGGTTTCGATGCTTTCCGCCAGTCGCTGGCGATCCCTTCCGGAGATCCTGATCCGATCCACGACCGCTTCGATGTCGTGCATCTCATAGCGTCCGAGTCCGAGTGGATTGTCTCCGCCTTCCTTCATCACCTCGCGAAGGTCGACGATGGTGCCGTTGACCCGGGCTCGTATGAAACCCTGTTGCTGGAGTGACTCGAATATCTCCTTGTGGAAACCCTTCTTGGACTTGATGATCGGCGCGCAGAGCTGGACCCTTCGTCCGTCGAATTCATCGAGAACCGCCTCGATGATCTGGGTCGCCGTGCTGGCCGAGATCTCCCGGCCGCAGGTCTTGCCGCCTTTCACATGCCAGCAGGTCGGCGTGCCGCATCGTGCGTAAAGAAGTCTGAGATAGTCCCATATCTCGGTGGTGGTGGCGACGGTGGATCGGGGATTGTGGCCGCTGGCTCTCTGGTGGATCGCGATCGTGGGGGGCAGGCCTTCGATCGATTCCAGATCCGGCTTCTGCATCTGGTCGAGGAACTGCCTGGCGTACGCGCTCAACGACTCCATGTACTTGCGTTGGCCTTCAGCGAAGATGGTGTCGAAGGCCAGAGAGCTCTTTCCGGACCCTGAGACCCCCGTGATCACGATCAGCTCGTCCCTCGGAAGCACCACGTCGATGCCCTTGAGGTTGTGCTCTCTAGCTCCGGTAACCCGGATGGCGCTCGTTTTCACGGACTTCCTCGGCATGCTGTTTCCCTTGCCTCAAGATGTTAGCCAAACCTGGGCGGCTGAAGCGATCTCTCCAAAGATTGTAAAAAGCAGGAGTTTTCATTGAAAAGGTGGCCCTGAAAAGCCACATTGAACGAAGAAGGTATCCGAGTAAACCCTTTTTTCAGGATCATCCCCACGCTCATGACACCGCAGACCATCAATCCTCCCGAACTCATCGAGCATTCCGAGCTCGTCGCGGTTCTCGACGAGGTGCTGGATTGTGATGTCGAGACGTGTTGTGAACGGTCCGAGATCCCGACGGTCAATCCGCTCGAAGGGCTCAGCGTGGATCGCATCCGACTGCGATCATCCCGACGTCTCCGCTGAGTGCGAACTCGAACATCAACGTCTTTTGCGACCCGTTCTTCCCGCTCTCGAACCGGGAATGCCTGCCTGCGTGGTCCGCTTCGTCTCCCCGTCCGCTTCTTCGGGTGATTCGAGGTCCTCGATCCGGTCGCGAAGTCGTGCGGCCTTTTCGAAGTCGAGTTCGTCCGCGGCCGCAAGCATCTCCTTTTCGAGACTCAGTATGCGTTCCTCGTTGTCGGCGATGTTCTCGTCACGTCTTCCGACCGCCTCCTTGGCGGTTCGGTGGGCGGAGAGTTCGCGTTCGATCCCACGACGGATCGCCTTGCTGATGGTGGTGGGGGTGATCCCGTTCGCCTCGTTGTACGCGAGTTGAAGCTCTCTTCTTCTTTCGACTTCGTCCATGGCCGCCTGCATCTGTTCGGTGACCTTGTCCGCGTAGAGGATCGCGACGGAATTCGCATTTCGAGCGGCCCGGCCCATCGTCTGGATCAGACTGGACTGCGATCTGAGGAAGCCCTGCTTGTCGGCGTCGAGGATGCACACCAGCGAGACCTCGGGAAGGTCGAGACCCTCCCTCAGAAGATTCACGCCGACCAGCACCTCGAACGCGCCACTTCGAAGATCCGCGAGAATGTCCAGACGATCGAGGGTGTCGATCTCGCTGTGCAGGTACCTGACCTTGAGACCCTCCTGTTCGAGGTATCCGGCCAGTTCCTCGCAGAGTCGTTTGGTGAGCGCGGTCACGAGGACCCGTTCGCCCTTGGCGGCGCGATCATGGCATTCCTTCACGAGGTCGGGGACCTGACCTCGTGCGGGTCGCAACTCGATGGGTGGGTCGACCAGCCCCGTCGGGCGAATCACCTGCTCCACGATCTCACCCTCCGACTTCTCGAGTTCGTACGTACCGGGAGTCGCCGAGACGTTGATCACCTGTGGAGTGATGGCTTCGAATTCATCGAGCTTGATCGGTCGATTGTCCAGTGCGCTCGGCAGTCTGAAGCCGTGGTCGACGAGCGTCTTCTTGCGCGCGCGGTCACCGAAGAACATCCCCTTGATCTGCGGGATCGTCACGTGCGATTCATCGATGATCACCAGCCAGTCGTCGGCCGGTCTTTCCTGCATCGAACGGAAGTAGTCCAGCAGGCAGAATGCACGGCTTCCGGGTTTGCGGCCGTCGAAGAAGCGGGCGTAGTTCTCGATCCCCGAGCAGTAGCCCACTTCCTGGATCATCTCGAGGTCGTAATTCGTCCTGCCCTGCAGTCGCTGGGCTTCGAGCAGCTTGCCCTTGGAACGCAGATCGAGGACCGTGCTGTCGAGCTCCTCGCGAATTTCGACGATCGCCTGTTCGCGCTGTTCCTCGGGCATGACGTAGTGGACCGCCGGAAAGATGTGCACGGTGTTCTCGTCGGCGAGCAGTTCGCCGCTCACCGGGTCGAAGAGCTGGAGTGATTCGATCTCGTCCCCGAAGAGATCGATGCGGATGCCGTACTCCTCGTAGGCGGGATAGACCTCGATGCAGTCGCCTCTGACCCGGAAGCAGCCTCGTTCCGGATCGAGATCCTTTCGCTTGTACTGCATTTCGGAGAGCCCGATCAGAAAGGAACGTCTGTCGATGGTCGCACCGTTGTTGAGATGAATGACTCTCTTCGCGTATTCGTCCGGGGAGCCGAGTCCGTACAGGCAGGACACGCTGGAGATCACGATCACATCCTCGCGGCTCAGCAGATTGCTGGTCGCCGCGAGTCTCAGACGATCGAGGTCCGGGTTTCTCGAAGCATCCTTCTCGATGTAGATGTCCCGTTGCGGAATGTAGGCTTCCGGCTGGTAGTAGTCGTAATAACTGACGAAGTATGAGACTGCGTTGTGAGGGAACAACTCCCGCATCTCCTCGAAGAGCTGCGCTGCGAGCGTCTTGTTGTGGCTCACGATCAGCGTCGGTTTTCCAGTCCTCTGGATGACGTTCGCCATCGTGAAGGTCTTGCCCGTGCCCGTCGCTCCCAGCAGGGTCTGGTACGGACGGTCGTTCCGAACGCCTTCGCAGAGCTGCTCGATCGCGGCAGGCTGGTCGCCGGCGGGTTCGAAGGGGCTCTCGAGTTGGAATTTCGTCTTCTTCACGGCATGGTCCTCATCGTCCCGCTGAGATCAGTTCCCTGGTGCTCCGCTTGAGGAGGGAGACCACCGGGGGCACGGATGCGAGCACTGCGAGCATGATCACCACGATGGTCCCGATCGCCATCGCAGGCAGAGGGAGTCTGAATCCAAGCTCGTCTCCGGCGAGATCGCGGTGCAAGTTCATTCCTATGTCCGCGAGATAGATGCCCAGGATGATTCCGGAGATCGATGCGAGCACGCCCATCACGATCACTTCTCCGAAGATTGTTCTCGCGACCAGCCATCTCGAGCCGCCGATCGCTCGCAGAACGCCGTATTCATATCGTTTCGCCGAGATTCCCGCCGCGACGATGTTGCCCACGGCGAAGCACGCCAGCAGCAGCGACCCCAGAGCGACCGTGCTGCTCACGCCCAGCACCGTGTTGCCGACCTGGACCACGATCCGCTTGATCGCTCGTCCGCTGTTGAACGCCGCGCCCGGTGCAAGCGTCGAGACCTGTTCGGCGAGTGCGCGTTCGCTGATCTCGTCGAAGTCGTCCTCGAGCACGAGTTGGAGGATGTAGGCTTCCGTGCTGTTGAAATGTCTGCCGACCGCTTCGTAGTCCATGAAGACGCAGCTCACGGCATGTTCCATGTAGAGCGAACGGATGCCGAAGATCTGGGTCGCGACGTCGAGCCCCGCGGCGCCGACCACGCCGACGATCTCGAATGATTTCTCGCGGCCTTCCGGACCGAGGCTGATCTCGTCACCCACGCCGAGATTCCTCGCGGTGAGAAACTGTTCCGCGACGAGAATCGCATCACCGTCCCGAAGTCGGGGAATCGCCTCCTCCGGTGTTCCCTCGATCCAGTCGATCCGGTTGAGTTCCAGAAAAGATTCGGGTTCGAATCCCACGCAGATCACGTTCTTCGGTGCGAAGGTCGACACCCCGAGTTGGGCATCATCACCCAGTCTCAGTGGGAGATAGCCCACCGGTGACGCCGCGGTGACGCCCGGAAGCCCCGAAAGTCTTTCAAGCTCGTCGTCGGTGAGTCCCGTCGTCTTGAAGATGAAGCCATCGGCGAATCGAACCCGTTCCACGATCGAGTCGAGGATTGAAAGTCCATGGCTCCAGGTGCTGGTCAGAATGGCCATCCCCACCATCAAAGCTCCTGCGGTGAGTCCGAGTCGGTAGGGCGCGGTCTTGATCGCACCCTTGAGCAGGCCCCGTGGAATCCGCAGCGTTCTTTCTCCCAGAGGTCCGAGGATCGGAACCAGCATCCAGCAGAGCATCGGCATCAGCAGGAAGAAGCCTCCCACCAGAAGCGGCATTCCAATCGTGCTGTACAACCAGAATCTGATCTGACTGTCCGGAACCAGCATCAGGAGGATCTGGACCATGATCATCCCCAGTCCCGCCATCGCGCACTTGAGGACACCGTGGAATCGCGGTGGTCTCGATTCCGTCACCAGAGCGGTCATCGGGCTCACCCGGGACGCGAGAAACGCCGGAAGCAACGAGCCCAGTATCCCGGCTCCGATCGCACCCAGCAATGAGAGTCCGATGGCCAGCCATGAAGGGTGGATGCCCGCGGGGAGGAAATCGGAAAACCACGAGATGAGTCCCCACGCCATCGCCATGCCGAGTGGAATGCCGATCGACGCTCCGCTGATCGAGATCGCCAGACCGAGAATGATCTGCGAGAGAAACAACTGACGTCGTTCGGCTCCGATGAGCCTGGCGACGGCGAGTTCCCGCAGTTGTTCCGCGAGTGCGGTGGTCATTCCGGTGGCGACGATGACGGAGCATGCCAGGAAACCGATCATGGCCGCCAGCACGAACGCGATCTGTGCGCCTGCCACCTGGCGATCGAACCCGGAGCGGATTCTCTCGGTGGGTTCGAGGACCAGTGGAAGTTCCACCGCATCCGCGTATCGCTCGAGCCAGGCTTCCGAATCGACGTCATCCTCGAGGATCATGCTGAACACGTCGATCTTGCGGGTGCCGCCGACGGCATCCATCAAGGTGTCCAGTGCCAATTCGATTTTCGGCTTCTGGAATGCGCCGAGCAGCGGGCGCTTCTGGATGCCCACCACCTCGAGTTCGATGGGGGGGCCGAATCGCTGGACGATCAGCGTGTCCCCGATGGAGGCTCCGAGTTTCTCGGAGGTGAGCGGGTCGATCACGACTTCATTCGGGGCGGCGACCAGTCGTCCGGCGCTCAATTCCGTCTGCATGAAATCGTCTTCAAGATCGATCTCAGCCCCTCGTGCGCCGACGGTGAGTCTTCGGTCTCTTCCGAATTCGTCCCTCACCCCGCCCTCGAGCGTCAGAGTGAGTGAGCCGCCAAGTCGACCCCCGGTCTGTTTCACACCGGGGAGCTCGGCGAGATGGACCACGTCCTCCTTCGCGAATCGTGAGGCGTTCTCGTCCACCACCCTGAGGTCCGCTTCGCCGACGATGTTGTCGATGCGTGATTCGACGCTGGCTCGCATCGAGTTCATACCGGTCCCGATCGCGCACACGAGTGCGGCGGCGAGGGCGACGGAACCTGTCAGAAGCAGTGACCGGCTAGACCGGCCCCGCAACTGCCGCCGCGCGAGCTGCCAGCTCGGATGGGTCGAGTTCTTGGGCATCGATCACTCCGGCGTTCCGGCCATCACGCAGCACGAAGACCTGCCGGCAACGTGCCGCAGCTTCCGCTTCATGAGTGACCATCAGCACGATCATCTTACGTTCGCCTGCGAGTCGTTCGAGCACGGACCACAAACGATCACTCGACACCATGTCGAGGTTTCCGGTCGGTTCGTCCGCGAGCAGTATCCCCGGAGAGAAGAACAGCGCGCGGGCGATCGCGACTCGTTGCTGTTCCCCGCCGCTGAGTGCGTCCGGGCGATGGTCCGCTCTCTCGGAGAGTCCCATGTCCTCCAGGAGTGACCGCCCTCTGGCGTCCAGCTCGCTCGGGGGGAGCTTCTCCAGAACCCCCGGGAGAACGACGTTCTCGAGTGCGGTCAGCGTTGGAAGCAGGTTGAATTTCTGGAAGATCACCCCGACCCTGCGTCGTCGGTAGAGTGTGAGCGCCTGCTCGTCGAGCTCGTTGACGGCCGTTTCGCCCACGAGCATGGTGCCTTCATCAGCGTTGTCCAAACCCGCGAGCAGGTGGAGCAAGGTGCTCTTGCCGCTTCCTGACGCGCCCATCACACCGTAGAAACCCGGCTGATCGATCATGAGATCGACCCCTCTCAAGGCGTCGATGCGACGACCTCCGACCTCGTAGCGCTTGGCCAGGTCTCGTACTTCGATGCGCTGCTTGTTTGGAGTCGAAGGGTCAGCCATTCCGTTCATCGTAGGTCGCTGAATCCATCAGTCCATCAAGAGGGGCGGAATCCGTGATCGCAATCTTGACCAGCCAGCCGGCGACGTAGGGATCGCTGTTGAGAATCGAAGGGTCGGTCGCGAGCGCTTCGTTGACTTCCTTGATCTCTCCTCCCACCGCGGAGATGACTTCGGCCGTGGTCTTGACGGATTCGACTTCGCCCAGCGAGCCACCCGCATCGATCGAGGATCCTGCCGGTGCCATTTCGACGTAGGTGATGTCGGTCAGTTCGTCGGCGGCATGCTGGGTGATGCCTATGGTGACCATGTCACCATCAAGACGAAACCATTCGTGTGATTCTGAGTAGCGGCAATCACCTGGGGTGGACATGGATGGATCCTTAAAAGTGAAACGGTACGATGGTCGGGGATTCGATGACGAGGCACCATAGTAGCCAGAACATGGCATCGGCATCTGCCTCCGAAAACAGCCTCTCCCGGGCTTCAGGCGACCCTCGTGCCGGACGAAGAACCGCTTCAGGCCGAATCGGTGATTTTACGCTGGCGAAACTTCTCTCCGGATGCCGACTTTCATCGATATCGAGGTCCATCTGCCGTCTTCCAGCGGCTCTTGATAGAATCCGGGTTTCTCGTTTCCTTCCCAGGCATCCCCCCAATCAAGGAGTCGCTGTTGCAGGCTCAGATCCTACTCACCCTCGCCGGTGGCTCGCTCAAGTCGTTCGTCGATTCCGGCGAGCTTTCGCTCGAAGACATCCCGGCATTCGCCATGCGGGAATTCGATCTCCGCGGGCTCAACATGCCCGCTTCGATGTTCGCGGGTTGCTCTCTCGACGTCTTCGACCGTCTCCGGGACAAGGCCGACAAGGCAGGTTGCCCGGTGCTCACTCTGACTGAAGAGACGCCGCTGCGATTCTCCGATGCCTCTCCCGGGGATCTCAACAAGACCTTTGATCGCGTCACCAGACTCGCGACCGCCGCCAATCGACTGGGGTGCAACGCGTTGACCATCCGTTGCGAGGCGCCCGAGGATACGGATGAGCTCTTCGAACGGATGGCCGCATCGATCAAGAAGGTGATTCAACGGATCGAGAATTTCGATCTGAACCTCCTGATCGCACCGGCCGATGGCCTCACCAACGATCCGGATCGCCTGACCGCTCTCATCAAGAAGATCGGTGGTTTCAAGATCGGATCCTTTCCCTGCTTCGATCATGCGGAAACCACTCCGGATCCTTCGGACACGATGCGCAAACTCGCCCCGTACGCCGGCGGCATGGAAGCGGTCGTCACCAGTGGAAAGGGTGGTATCGCCAAGGTCGCGGCCTACGAGGCGATCGAATCGGTCCTGAACGTCGGGTATCAGAACACCCTTGCGATTCGTTTCGCAGGAAAGGGTGATCCCGTCGAGATGATTCGTTCGGGACGTCGTCAGATCGCCGAAGCCCTCGGTCAGGTCGAGGTCGATGAAGAGCTCGAGGAGATGCTTCAGGCACTCGAAGCCGAAGCCATCGCCGAAGCGGCCGAAAATGGCGGGCAAACGCCGTCCGAATCCACGCCGGGTCCCGCGGCCGGACTTGATCCGCTCGCCCAGGCATTGAGTGACGTGCTCGGAGCCGATGACTCCAAGGAGCCCATCGATGAATCGAAGGATGATGATTGAATCCGGGAGGGGTGACCTCGCCATCGAAGATCTCCCATCCCCGAACATGATCGTGACCATCGACGGGCCCGCCGGCAGCGGCAAGACGACGGTGGCGCATTCGCTTGCCCGACATCTCGGGCTCGACAGTCTCGACACCGGAGCCATGTATCGTTCCATCGCGCTGCTTGCGATCGAGGCGGGTGTCCCTCCGGACAATCACGAAGCGGTGGTGGCACTGGCCAGTGAACATCGCATCGATTTCGACTGGACCTGCGTGCCTCCTCGAATCCTCCTCGATGGCCGTGATGTCGATGACAGACTGAGACATTCCGATGTGAGTGAGATCGTCTCGCGGATCGCGGGCATCCCGGCCTTGCGAACCGTCATGGTCCGGGCACAGAGAGAGATCGCCTCTCGCCATCCCCGGTTGGTCACCGAAGGCCGCGATCAGGGTTCGGTCGTCTTTCCCGATGCGGAGGTCCGCTTCTATCTCGATGCCGATGCCGGGGTTCGTGCCACGCGTCGTGCACTGGAGATGCAGCGACGTGGTGAGGCCTGTGACGTGAACGAGATCCGGCATGCGATCGAAGCCCGTGATGAAAGCGATCGTGGTCGAAAGGATGCACCTCTCACCGTCCCTGCGGGCGCCATACGCATCGACACCGGCGATCTGACCGTGGAGCAAGTCGTCTCGGTGCTGGTCGACCACGTTCGTGCCTCCTTCGATTCCGAAAAGGACGACGGCTCATGATCTGGTCCGGGGGGCGATTCCGAGTCGGCCGCCGTGCACCCTCCCGGCCCTGGTACAAGCTGTTCTGGTGGGACGCCTGTTCCTTTCTCTGTCTGGTCTGGCTCAAGGTCTTTCATCGGATGATCGCGGTCGGTTTCGAACGGATTCCTGAAGAGGGTCCAGTGATCTTCGTCTCCAATCATCAGTCCTACTACGACCCGTTGATCAACGGCTGTGCGGTGAACCGCCGGCAGTACAGTGCGATCGCCAGCAGTCATCTCGCACGATTCAAGCCCCTCGGCTGGCTCCTGCGGTCCTATGGAACCGTCTTCGTCGCAGCCAGTGCGGGGGACAAGGGGGCGCTCAAGGCCGCATTGTCCGAACTCAAGCAGGGGTCCTGCGTTCTGATCTACCCCGAAGGAAGCCGCTGTGAGAGTGGGTTCGTCGAAGACTTCGAGAAAGGCATACTCCTGCTCCTGAAGCGTTCCGGAGCCACGGTGTATCCGATCGGAATCGATGGCGCCTTCGACGTCTGGCCGAGATCCCGCGTTCTCCCCCGACTGTCGGGACGCGGCCGCATCGCGACCGTCTGCGGCGAACCGCTCGACGGCGCCGCCTTGTTCGCGGAGGGCCCTCAGGTCGCGCTCGAACGCCTGCATCATGAAATCGACACGCTTCGGCTCGAGGCGCGTAGGATCTTGCGCGAACGCAGTGGTGGGCGATGGCCTGTCGCCGGCCCGTTGGATGAACCATCGCCGAAACTCCAGACACGATCCTGAGACCATGAAACCAGTCGATCCACGAGACAATGCCTCGGATGTCGCTCGGCATCTGCAGGAGAACGGACACGTCGCCTACTTCGCCGGTGGTTGCGTTCGTGATCGTCTGCTGGGTCTCGCGCCCGTCGATTACGACATCGCGACCGACGCGACACCTGATCGCGTGAAGGCGCTGTTTCCTCATGCGATCAGCGTGGGGGAATCCTTCGGCGTCATGTTGGTCCGACGTGGCGGGCACACCCTTGAAATCGCGACCTTTCGCAGTGACGGTCTCTATCGCGACGGTCGACATCCGGAAACCATCCGATTCGGCACCGAGATCGAGGATGCGGCACGTCGTGATTTCACGGTCAACGCGATGTTCGAGGATCCCGTGTCCGGACTCCTGATCGACCATTTCAACGGCCGTGCGGATCTCGATGATCGAGTGCTTCGTGCGGTTGGAGATCCCGCCGAACGACTTTCCGAGGATCGTCTGCGTGTGCTGCGTGCGATCAGATTCGCGGCTCGTTTCGAGCTTGAGATCGAAGCGACGACGGCGGCTGCCCTGCGTTCGGATCACACGCTCGAAGGCGTGAGTCGTGAGCGTGTGGGTGGTGAACTGCGACGCATGCTCTCGGATTCCACGAGGGTGCGCGCCGTGGAACTGCTGGAATCGTTCGCACTTGATCTCGCCGTGCTCGGCACGGCCCGTCCTTCTGGTGGCGGGCATCCCGCGTTGAAGGGTCTGGCACCAGAGAATCGCGAACCCATCGACGGACTGGCGGCCTGGATGCTCGATCGAGAGGATCCCGCCGATCGCACTTCGATTCGTGCGCTTCGGGATGGTCTTCTGCTTTCGAACCGGGAGGAACGACGACTCGAGTCGGTCCTGACTCTGGTTCGCGAGGTCGAGGACGGCTGGGAGCGGGCTTCCATGGCGCAGCGCAAGCGGTCCGCGGCTCGAGAGGAATTCACGACCGTGGTCGAACTCGTGCGGGGCCGCGATGCCGGGTTCGGCGCCGGCGTCATGTCCGATCTTCTCGAACTCGAGGCGACCGGAATCGCACCCGACCCGTTCCTCTCTGGTGAGGATCTCATCGGCGCCGGATTGTCACCGGGGCCGGATTTCAAGCAGATCCTCGATGTCACCTACGACGCTCAGCTTGAAGGGGACCTCGAGACCCGGGCCGAGGCGCTGGCCTTCGCCTTGAAGATCGCACGACGTGCGCAAGGGGATGGATGAACGATCCACCTGCCCATGATGACACGCTCGCGGTCGCGACCAACGCGCCCGGTCCGGAGGATCTTCGATGGCCCCTGGTGCTGGGTACGGCGCTGGTGTTGTACGGAAGTCTGATGGCGGCGCTTCAACTCCTGAGAATCTTCTGGGTCGCCCAGATCTTTCTCGGTTTCGCAGGCAACCCGCCCGGTCCCATGGTGTTTCTGACGATCTTTCTTCCGATCGTGGGCGGCATCTTCCTCGGGCTGATGCTTTTTCTGGGCGGGGTGCTGATCCTTCGGATGAATCCGATCGGACCACGGTTGGTCAACCTCTGGTCCCTTCTGTCGGTGCTTTTGATCGGAGTGGTGCTCGTGCTTCGGCTGGTGACGGTCGAAGATGTGGTCCGAAGAGAGGCGCAACTTGCGCAGTCCGCTCGGGAGATGCTGCGAGCCGAGACCGACCTGGATGAGGCTGTGATTCTCGAGCGTTATCCCGAACTCGACGTCGCGGAGATGAAGGCCTACGCGATCAGGGTCGATTTCTCCTGGATGGTGATGACCCTGTGTTTTCCGGTCGGGATCGTTCTCTTGTTGAACGTCGGCCCCATCGCTCGCAGTCGTCGGACATGGTCCGGTCACTGAGGGCCGATCATCCCACTTCGCGGCGCTGGAAGAGGATCACCGCCAGTGAGAGTGCCGCAATGATCAGCAGCATCCCGTAGAGCAGGGTGGATCCGATGTAGCCCGGTGGGATGGCATGTTGCTGATTGACGGCATCGGCCAGCCAGAAGATCTGGAAATTCGGGGTGATCATGTGGCCGAAGTTCAGCAACGCGTATTGGATTCTTTCGCCGCCTTCGAGAACGACGGGCACCGCTTCCGCGCCGTCTTCCGGCGCAGGCATGTTCTTCGTCGCAGCGGCCATGATCGCGGCCGCGGGTCTGGCGAAGATCCAATCCGAGAGCAGCCCGAGAAGGAAGAATCCGCAGGTGATCAGCAGTGTCAGGACCTGACCCAGTCGTGTCGAAGCCGCGATCGCGATCGCGGTCAGAGCCAGAATGGCCACGAAGAGCATGCCGCCCGCGATCCAGAGCTGGGGTTCGAATTCAACCCCGATGGCCTGGGTGCTGAATTCCCGACTGAAGACCAGTGAGAGCAGGTAGACCAGCCCCGTGACCGGCAGCAGGACGGAGAGTGTCGTCGCACCGAAAGTCCAGCCATAAAAGAAGTTGCACCAGATTCCCGCGGCAAAGGCGAGGATCAGTCCTGAGATTCCAAACACGATCACCGGGAGGTGGTATTTCGCCGCTGCGGTTTCCAGCGAGCCATGAACCTCCACGATCATGAAGACCAGAATGAGGTAGACCATCAGGATGAAGACGCTCCCGGCGACACCCAGGAACTTCCCACCGATGAAGAGGGGGCGTGGGACCGGCTTTGAAACCACTGTGAGCACCGTCTTGTTGTCGATCTCCCGGGTCAGGACGTTGGTCGCGATGAACGCGGCTCCGATCACACCTGCGAGAAAAACACTGGATAAACCGATGTCTACGAACATTCTCTGGTCATTTTCCAGGGTGAACGTCGCGAATGGGTTGCTCAGAATGATGAAAAGCGTCGCTGCCATGGCGACCACGAAGAGAACCGGCTGGCGCATGCTCTCCTGAAAGGTGTTCTTCATGATGGCAAGCAGCTGCTCGAGCGTGGACATGTCCCTTGGATCCTCTTGTTGATGGGGCTGGCACGACCATCATATTGTCTTTGGCCCCTGCAAGAGGGCGAACCTTCGGCCTCGGTCCCACGTATCTCACTCCCGGTGGGGTCACGCGTCCTGTTCCCCGGAATTCGCCCCGGAGGGCCGATACCGGATAGTATGCCCGCACACGAAGTCTGTCTCCATCCGGGCGGTCTTCATGTCATTTCTTGCTCAACGTGGTACCGGTGGACGCCGATGCCTTGTCCCCGCTTCTAGATCGTCATTGCGAGTTCACGTCGTATGAGAGTGGATCATTTCGCCTATCAGCAGGCCACCCGTGTCGCGGGCTTCGGACTTCTGCTTCAAGTGGCCGTCGGCCTGACGTTGCTGCTGTTCGGTCTTCTGGGCCGCGACACATCGATGGTCATCGGTTCCTTCTACGTCCTGTCCGGGATTCTCCTGTGGGTGGGGTTGATCGTCGCCTTTCATCAGCATCGACTCGAACGGCTCGAGGCCCTCGAAGACGACGAGCTCCGTGAAGCCGCTCCCGATGCCTCCATCTTCGAAGCCAGTCGCGAAGAGGCCGGAGTCGCGGCCAAGCGTCTTCGTCAGATGCACAAATGGATGTTGCCGATCGCGAGTCTCCTCGTCGCGGCCATCCTGATCACGCTGGCGACGATGACGTTCGTCTGGTTGGGCAAGCTTGATGACCCTGCGAGTCGAGCCAATCTCGAGAATGACTTCCTGGTCGGCAACGCGCCCGGTTGGCAGATCGCGATCGGGCTCGGATTTGCAATAATCGCCTTTATATTCAGTCGTTTCGTTGCCGGCATGTCGCAACAGGACGCCTGGCAGAACCTTCGTGGTGGCGCTGGATTCATGGTCGGCAACGCGCTGGTCTGTCTTGCCATCGCGATCGGTGTGGTCTTCACGCTCTTCGAGAAGAGCGGTGCGATGCGCGTGGTCACCCAGGTCATCCTGATCTTCATGATCGCCGTCTCGGTCGAGATCGTCCTGAACTTCATTCTGAACCTCTACCGACCTCGGCGGCGGGGCGAAGTCCCCCGGCCCGCCTTCGATTCACGAGTGCTGAGCCTGCTGGCCGCGCCTGACTCGATCGTCAGAAGCATCAACGAAGCGGTCAACTATCAGTTCGGTTTCGACATCACGAGCTCCTGGGGCTATCAGCTTCTGATTCGCAGCTTCGTATGGCTCGGCGGATTCGCCATCGTGATCCTCCTGGCTCTCTCGACCATGGTGGTGGTCGAACCCGATCAGCAGGGCGTGCGTCTTCGCTTCGGGAAGATCGTCGGAGATGTGCGACAGGGCGAGCTGGTCTGGAAACTGCCCTGGCCGATCGAGACCGTCGAGACCTACGACGTCGGCCTGGTTCGAGAGCTCTTCCTCGGTCCTGCGGGAATCACCTATCCACAGGTCAGCAAATGGTCCGCAGGTGAGGACAAAGGGCCCGAGGGACGGCGTTCCTACCTCGTCGCGGCTCCTCAGATGAGCGAGGAAGTCCGTCGTGCGGTGGAAGGCCTCGAATCGACCAGCATGGATCTCGATCAAGCGGAAGGCCAGGACAGCGCGGGTGACGCGATGGTGGAGGCCTCAAGCGAGCAGCTGGGAGGCCGGTTCGCCCTGGTCGATGCCGACATCGTGCTGCGATGGCGCGTCAAGCCCGGTGCCCTGATCGATTATCTGAATTTCTCGACCGACTATCGACGAAATCGCGCTCTCTCCGTGATGCGGGTTCGGGCACTTCACTCGATCGCGATGCGCGAGATCAGTCAGTTCCTCTCACGTGAGCCTCTCGACGACGTCCTTTCACCCAAGGGCCGTTCCCTGCTGGTCCGACTTCAGGATCGTGTCCAGATGGCCTACGACGAATACGGCACGGGGGTCGAGATCGTCTCACTGGTCATTCCATTCCTCCAGCCGGCACCGGACGCCGTGGCCAGCTTCGAGGACATGTCCATCGAGAAGCAGAACGCGCGCAAGATCGTCGAGGAGGCTCGACGAACCGTCGCCGTCACCATGGCGACTCTGGTGGGGGACGTCGAAAGCGCCGATGAGATCACGTCTCTGATCCTCGAACTCATCGCAGTCGAAAACGAACAAGGCATCGATTCGGAAGCGGCCAGATCCCGTCGTGCGCTGATCGAGAAGAAACTGATCGATGGTCGGGCCAGTGCCGCCACCCTGATCAGTCAGGCTCGAGCCAGACGATGGGAGATCATCACCAACGCCCAGGAAAACACCTCGGATGTCCTCGGACAGGCCGGCGCATTCCATGCCGCACCGGAGATCTTCCGGCAGCGACTGCTCATGGATGTCCTTGCGACCACGCTGAATTCCGTCCGCATGAAATACGTGCTCGGTCCGGATCCGGACCGCGTGAACCTCGGCATCCAGATGAGGGAGCCCGATGTCGGGTTCAACCTCGACGAATACATCGACAGTGATTCATGATCACTTTTTCAACCTGCATCATCTTGAAATGGACCTCTGACTCATGAGCCGGACAGTCACAATCATCATCGGACTTCTGATCGTTCTGATCCTGGTGGGTTTCAACACCACCTTTTCGGTCAACTTCCATCAACTCGCGATCAAGACCCGCTTCGGCAAGCCGGTCGAAATCATCAGAGAGCCCGGACTGCATTTCAAGGCTCCCTTCTTCATCGATCAGATCACCACGCTGGACACTCGGAAGCAGTTGATCGATTCACCGCTCGAAACGGTGCTGACCAATGACGGACAGCAGATCATGGTGAAGGCCTTTCTCCTCTGGGAGATCGACGACGCGACCTCGGGTGATGCGATCGAAAGTCCCGCTCTCGAGTTCTACAACAGCTACGAATCCGTTCAGCGCGCCTCGTCCGATCTTGGGCAGCAGCTTCAGGGCGCGCTTCGAGTGGTGGGCGGGTACGACTTCTCGGAACTCATCGGTGAGAACAGCCGTCTCCAGGATGCGGAGCAGGAGATTCTCGCGAATCTCCAGGCCACCGCGAAGAACGGCGTGGTCCCGGTTTCAGTCGGCATCAGCAGGGTGATTCTTCCCGAGACCACCAGCGTCTCAGTGCTTCGTCGCATGGCGGCGGTGCAGCAGACTCTCTCCCAGCTCGAGCGGCAGAGGGGAACCGCCGTCGCGGAGAACCTCACCAGTCAGGCACGCACCCAGGCCGACACCATCAGGAATTTCGCCACTCAGTGGGCGGCTCGAATCGAGTCCGAAGGCAATGAACAGGCCGATCGGTTCTACCGTGAGATGCAGAAGGAATCCGAACTCGCGATCCTGCTCGCCTGGCGTGACACGCTTCGAGCCAGTCTCACCGGCAACACCACGTTCATCACCGACACCACTCGTGCGCCCTTTCATCTGCTTGATCTGAACTCGCAGACCAACGAGGACGGCGTGCCCGTGCCTTCGAACGAGTACCCCGGTCCCGAGGCACGTGATCAGCGTGGCGGCCCCGAGTCGAACGGAGGCTGATCCATGACCGATGAAAACGCACATCCCGACAACGAGGAGCTGAATGATCCCGCCATCGAGCAGGATGACGCGCTCTCCCCTCGACGTGAAGCGTCCGCTGAATTCGTGGTCAGTGCGGAAGCCGGGTCAGGTGCGCGCCTCCGTGAAGCGATGGATCCTGCGAATCAGAGTCTGCAGGACGCTCTTCGGCTGAGTTTCCGACTGCTGCAGTTCGGCATTCTGGCGCTGCTCGCAGTGTTTCTCTTCTCCGGTTTCCAGACCGTGGAAGAGGGAGATCTCGGGGTCAAGACCAGATTCGGCGCGATCGTCGGCACCCCAGGAACCGAACAGATCGGACCCGGCCTTCATCCCTTCTGGCCCTATCCCGTCGGTGAAGTGGTGATCGTGCCACAGTCTCGTGACGTCGAGCTGCTGTATTCCTTCTGGCCGATGGCGGCGAACGCTCGAGCGAGCGATCTGCGTCGGGCCGGCATCGATGACAATCGATCGGAGAATTCACAGCTTCGCCCCGGAATCGACGGCTATCTTCTGACATCCGACGGCGATCTCGCTCACTGTGAAGTGAGGGCGTCCTACGCCATCGCCGATGCCGCCAGTTTTCTTCGTGAGCTCTCGCCCGGTGATGCCGATCGTCTGGTCAAGAATGCGCTCGAGCGGGGCGTGGTGCTCGCCGGTGTCCAGCTGACTCTCAACGACTTCGTGAGTCTGACCGAGGAACCCGCCGATCTCGTGCGCAAGAATGCCCAGGCCACGCTTGATTCCCTCGAATCAGGGATCCAGGTTCTCGATGTGCGATTGGATGATCGAACGGCGCCCCTCGCCATCCGTTCCCAGTTCCGCGGAGTCCAGGAAGCCAAGGAGGATGCGAAGGAAGCCATCGATCGCGCCCGTCAGGAAGTCGCCAAGCAGTTCACCATGGTGGCGGGGGAACGTGCCTACAGCGATCTCCTCAAGCTCATCAACGAATACTCCATGGCCCTCACCAAGGGTGATTCGGTCGCGGCCGACGAGGTCATGGCGAGAATCGGAAGTCGGTTCGAATCGGAGGGCATCGGCGGTGATGCTGCGCGGATCATCAATCAGGCCAAGGCCTATCAGTCGGCGCTGGAAACTCGCCTTCTGAGCGAACTCAGACGTCTCGAGACGCTTGCTCCGACGTTCCGCAAGGATCCGAGGCAGTTCGCTCGAAGACTCTGGTTGGAGGCGTACCGCGACGTGTTCGACAACGAACAGCTCGAGGTGTTCTCGATGCCTCTGGATCTGGCTCGAATCGATCTTTCGATCCAGAGCTCCGAGGATGTGATGCAGAGTCGTCGTGATTCCGAACTGCAACGAAAGAAGAATGCGATGCTGGCCGAGGAAGGCGCGCTCATCGGCGGTTTCCAGTGGGGGCGTTCGCAGATCATTCTGGAAGGTCCGGGCCGTCGTCTGGAACGTGATACCAGCGGTGGATTCGGCCGCGAAGAGGACAACTAGAGGTACGGTGCGAGACATGGTTTCCAACGGCAGCAACAACAAGAAGATCGTCGAAGCGGTGGGGCTCACCAAGGTCTTTTCTGATTTCTGGTTCCGTGCCAAGGCACGTGCGGTCGATGGGATCGACTTCTCCATCGAACAGAACGAGATCTTCGGCCTGCTCGGTCCCAACGGCTCCGGCAAGAGCACGACCATCAAGATGATTCTCGGTCTCCTGAAGAAGAGCCGCGGTCGGCTCGCCGTCTTCGGCAAGGAGCCCAGCGACGTCTCGATCAAGAGCCGGATCGGGTATCTCCCCGAAGAGACCTACATGTATCGTTTTCTCGATGCCCGTGAGACTCTCGACTACTACGGGAAACTCTTCGGACTCGAGCGGCGCATCCGCAAGAAGAGAGTCGAGGAGCTGCTGGACATGGTCGGCCTTTCACAGGTCGCCCACCGGAAGGTCGGTGAGTACTCGAAGGGGATGGCCCGCAGAATCGGACTCGCTCAAGCGCTGATCAACGACCCCGACCTGCTCATACTCGACGAGCCGACATCGGGTCTCGATCCGATCGGCACCCGTCAGGTGAAGGGGCTGCTCGAGGAGTTGGGACGAAAGGGCACCACCATTCTTCTGAGTTCCCATCTTCTTTCCGACGTGGAGGACGTCTGTGATCGAATGGTCATCCTCTACGGCGGCAAGATCCGCGCGGAGGGAACCGCCGATCAGCTGCTTTCGGATTCGAACCACACGATCATCAGAGTGCCGCACATCGAAACCGAGGCTCTGGCCGAGGTCGAGAAGACCTTGCAGGAGACCGCCGGCGTCACGGTCGAATCCGTGGAAACCCCCCGGCAGCGACTCGAGGATTTCTTCCTTGAGATCGTCGAGACGGCACGTGCCGAACAGATCGCCAATGCCGGTGCCGGCAAGAGCGGGCCGACCGCTGCATTCCTCAGCTCCAATGCGGAGGAGGGTGAGGCTCTCATCGAGACGCTCAGTTCCGACGCCGTCGAGGAGCCGGCTCTGATCGGAGTCGAGAAGCAGAGCCTCGCTGCGAGCGGTCATGATGACGCCGATGCCGTCAAGGACGAGGTGCTCGACGAACTTCTTCAGAACCAGGAGCCATCCGAGGAAGAGGCTCGTGATGCGTCACCCGATTCGATCCCCGAGACCTCCGCGGATGTCGATCTCGGCATGATCGACGGCTTGCTGGATGACTCCAATGGAGATGGCAAGGGTGGCAAGGACTGATGGGTCTCCTGCGTCGAATTCATCAGAAGATGAGACTGCTTCAGCAGCGAACCGGTTTCAAGATCACCTTCACGGTGCTTTTTCTGGTCCTGCTGGGTTCGTACTTTCTTCCCGCGACGATCGAGTCCTATCGCATCGACGGTCTCGAGCAGTCGATCAGGGAGCTGCTTTCCGGTTCGAATCGAGAACTCGGGGAGGGCCCCGCAGTCGAATTCGCAGAAGAGGGGTCGGTCACGATCAACGGTGTCACCTACGCCGATCCTCGTCTGGTCTCCATCGCCGACAGTTTCTTCAATGAATCCGGTGACATGGTCGCCGCGGCCGAAGCCGCGGTCTTCCTCGTGGCATCTGAAATGCCGGACTGGATTCCGACGTTCCTTCTGGAGCAACCTCGACTGACCCTCGGTGTCTGGATCGTCGCGTCCCTCTGGTTGGCGCTCGTGGTCTGGTCTGGAATGACCTGGTCGTTCCTGCTGTCCCTTGCGCTCATGTTCCTCACATCCCTGCCTTTCTGGATCGGTTCGCTGTTCTTCGGACGGCTGGACTCCCCCCCGAACGTCGGGGTGATTCTGGCCATCTGCGGGATGGGGTTCCTCGGGGTCACCTTCGCCTTGCTGACCAATGTCGCTCTCTTCCTGCTTTCAGCCCCGATCCCGTTCGTGGCGGTCGCGCAGGAACTGGTGCGAGAGGCCGTCCGGCAGCGTATTTCAGTCGCATTCATCGTCCTCCTCGTGATCCTGCTTCCGCTCATTCCGCTCTGGATCGATCAGGGGGAGCAGCTGAGGTACCAACTTCAGGCCTATCTCAGTCGAAGCATCTCGATCACCTATGTTCTTCTCGCGTGCATGACTCTGGTTCTCGGTTGTGCGAGCGTGGCCTTCGAGATCCGCGACCGACAGATCTGGCAGGTCATGACCAAGCCGGTCTCCCGCCTGTCCTATCTGGTCGGAAAATGGGTCGGGCTGGTCATGATCAACGCGGTGGGAATCACCACCGCCTCGCTGGCGATCTTCATCTCCGTGGAGTACATGAAGACCCGCCCCGCGATGGATGCGCAGGATGAACTTGCGGTTCGCAACGAAGTCCTCACGGCTCGTGCCGGAATCACCCCGGTCTATCCCATCATCGGTCCCACCAGACTGCGCGAACTGGTCATGCAGAAGATCGACGACGAGTCGGTGCTCCGCGAGCAGGTCCAGTCCGGGCAACGGACCGAGCTCGAGATCCAGGCGGAACTCGCTGGAGAGATCGTCAAGGAATTCAGGCTCGATCAGCGCAAGATCGCGCCCGGTGAGGGCAAGATCGTCCGATTCGAAGGACTTCAGCGGACCCGTGAACTTGGCGGGGAAGCGAAGCTTCAGTATCTCTTCCACTGCGGTGCCTCCAGCACCCATGAAGTGCATCCGCTGATCTTCAGATTTCCCATGGACGGATCCTGGATCGACATCCAGTACGTTCCGACCGTGGGCGCATCGCTGCGCATACCGTCCCAGATGATCGATGAGGACGGCGTGCTTGAGATCGAACTTCTCAACGCCGGATTCGACGAGGCAAGCGAACAGTTCTTCCCGGCCGGCTGGTCCGTGAACTGGGATGCGGACAAGCTCGAGGTGCTCTATGAGGTGTCCGGTTTCGAGGGCAATTTCCTTCGGGCCATGCTGGTCGACTGGTTCAAGCTCTCCTTCCTGGGCGTGCTTGCGGTGGTCACGGCATCGTTTCTCTCGTTCCCGGTGGCCTGTCTCTTCTCCTTCGCGATCTTCATCGGCGGATCCATCGCCCCGTTTCTGGGCGTCTCGCTCGATCAGTACAGTCCGACGAACATCCTCGAAGAGGGGATCTCCTGGGTCGCCTACATGGTTCACGTCCTGCTCTATCGGTTCGGTGCGGTGAAGCCGTCCCAGATGCTGGTCGAGGGGCGATTGATCTCATGGTCGGAAGTCATGCTCGAATTCGTCTGGTTGATGGTCATCTGGGCCGGCATCTCGATGTTCTTCGGTTTCATTGCATTCAGAAAGAAGGAACTTGCGATCTACAGCGGCCAGGGATGAATTCATCAAGAACCTTTCGCCGCCGATTCGAGTAGTGAACTGCAGCTGGACACACGATGCGTGACAAGATCATCCAACTTTCATTTCTTGCAGTCCTGATGGGCTCTCTTGCCGGGGCGGGGGCGCTGCTGCGTCCGATCATCGAGGATGCTGATGATGCCCGGCTCAGATACACCGATGTGTCGATCGAGGGTGCCCCTCCGATCGTCGCTCTCGGAACCGCCATCGGCGCCCTGCGTGGTCTGGTGGTCGACTATCTCTGGATCAAGGTCAACATCATGAAGGAGAAGGGGCTCTTCTACGAAGTGATGTCGGATGCGGATCTCATCACCAAGTTGCAGCCTCGCTTCGGTCAGGTCTGGTCCTTCCATGGCCACAACATGGCCTACAACGTGTCGGTGATGACCGACACTCCCGAGGAACGCTGGGCCTGGGTCAAGGCCGGCATCGATCTGGTCCGCAATAGCGGTATTCGTCACAACCCGAATGATCTGCAGCTCCACAAGGAACTCGCCTTCTGGTTCTCCCACAAGATCGACGGTGTCTCCGACGACGCTCATCTTCACTACAAGCGACAGTTCGCGAAGGAATGGCATGTCCTGCTTGGTGCACCGCCCTACGAGAGCGAAGCACGGCTGGCCTGGATCAAGGCGATCGCGGATGCTCCCGACACCCTCGCGCAGCTCGAACAGAAGAATCCCAAGGTCGGGGTTCTCGTCGACGAGCTGACGGAGGCTCTCGCCGGTTTCGACGATCAGAACAAGTTCGCACTCGACAAGAATTTCCTCGACAACATCGGCATGTGGCGCGCATCGAAGACGTCCACCTTCGCCAAGGCGCTCGAGCTCGACGTCCTGTTCAAGCGAAACGACCCGATCTATCAGGCGATGGACGACATTCTCGGAAACCCCGAGAATCGAGAGGCCGCGGTCCAGCTCACCCTCTTCCTTCGCAAGAAGGTGCTCCTCGAAGACTACAACATGGATCCGCAGCTCATGTACGAGTACACCCGTGACACGGGCCCTCTCGACTGGCGGCATCCGCAGTCCCATGCGCTCTACTGGGCCAGACGCGGAAGCGAATTCGGTGATTCGCGGTACAAGGAGGACGACAATCTTCCGAAGATCATGAACAACGACCGCATCTTCATTCAGGCGATGCAGGCACTGGCGAGAACGGGAACGATGAACGTCGACCCCTTCAGCGAGGACAATCCAGGAAAGCTGGCCGACAATCGCTGGATCGATGTTCTTGACGCGTATTTCCGTGACCTCTACGACAAGCATTACGACTCCCGTGGTGCCGGAGGCGACACCTTCGCGGGTTTCTACGAGAACTTCATGAAGAGTGCCGTCAGGCTGCTCTTCCGAGCGGGAGAACGCGAACGCGCTCAGGAGATCCTCGATCGTCTGGACAGTCTCTTCGGTCGAGGCGGTCTCGTTCCGAACATGGCCTATTCGTTGCCTCTCGACATGTTCGTCCAGCAGGAGACGTTCGGTGCCTATCGCGTGAATCCCTTCGTGGCGTACGGCGATGTCCAGGCCGCTCTCATGCGCGGTTATCGTGAAGGTCTTCTGCTCGGCCGTGAGGGCGTGCTCGAGGATGCCATCAAGTTCGCGCGTGACCTCACCCTCTACTTCAAGGAGAGCGAGGAATTCGACTACGTGAACAAGTTCGGTGAAGCCCGCATGACGGATCTTCTGACCGACCTCGATCGAAGCATCGCCGACGTGTTCGCGTTCGTCTTGATCGATCAGCAGATGCCGTTGGTGGATCGTCTCACCATCTACAACCGTGCTCCGATCGAGCAACAGATGATGGTCTATGACATGGCACGCAATGCGCTCGAAGCCGAGTTCGCGACCTCGCCGATCTCAACCCGGATCGATTTCGACAACATCTTCGCCGAGCCGGAAGGCATGGATTCCTATCGGGAGATCCAGGCGGAGCGCAATCGGAAGCTGCTCGAGGAACGCTCCCGCAACCAGGACGCCGACCGGCAATGACGTCCTCCGCATTCCGGCGGAGATGGAGAACGACGTGTCACAGAGACCACCCGCGATCATCTGCATCGGCCGGAACTATTCGGAACATGCGAAGGAACTCGGTCACGAAGTCGCTGAGAACCCGATCGTCTTCTTCAAAAACCCCGCGACACTCTGCGGACCGACCGATGCGATTCGTCTTCCCGGGATCTGCGACGATCCCATGCCCCAGGTCGATTTCGAGGGAGAACTCGCGGTCCTGATCGGGCGAGATGCCCGCGATGTTCCGGAGGAAGATGCCCTTGATCACGTGGGTGGCTATGCGGTGGCCAACGACGTCAGTGCACGCTGGTGGCAGAAGCATGGTTCAGGGGGACAGTATTGTCGAGGAAAGAGTTTCGACACCTTCTGTCCGATCTCGCCCTTCGTTCCCGCGGAGTCCGTGGCAGACCCCCAGGATCTCGAACTCAGAACCTGGGTGAACGGATCTTTGATGCAATCGGCATCGACTTCGACCATGCTTTTTCCGGTGGCCACCCTGATTTCGGAACTTTCCCGCGGGATGACTCTGCTGGCGGGGACGTATCTGCTCACAGGGACGCCTGCCGGTGTCGGTGCGGGACGTGATCCCAAGGTCTTTCTCCAGCCCGGTGACCTGGTGCGGATCGAGATCGAGGGTGTGGGTCGCCTGGAGAACCCGGTCGTCTCGGATGTCTGAGCGACTCAGGGCACGGGATCATGGCCGCAGCCACCCCAGGGGTGACATCGGGCGATTCTTCTCAGGGTGAGCCAGCCTCCTCGGATGGCGCCATGTCTTCGAATCGCCTCGATTCCATAGACGGAACAGGTCGGCTCGAAACGGCAGCGTCCTCCAACGATCGATGCGAAAGTGCGCTGGTAGAACCGTATGAGTCCGATCATCACGGTGGCAGCCGGGGACGTCCTCATGAGCTCTGGTCCCAGTGCTCGATGAGTCGTTGCATGGCCGAACGCAGATGTCTTTCGTAGTCATGTGGTGTCGAATCGTCATGCGGCCTGACCACCACGATGTAATCGAATCCCTCGTGGAGTTCGTTCTTGAGCGCTCTGAAACATTCGCGGAGTCGTCGTTTCATGCGGACTCTTCTGACGGCGCCACCGGTCTTTCGACTGACCGAAAGCCCCAGCCGAGGGTGACCGAGCTCGTTCTTCAACGCATAGACGAGCAGGGGCCCCGATTCACGTCGGTGTCTTCTTCCATAGACCGCCTCGAATTCACGTTTGTGACGAAGGCGGAAGCGGCGACCGAATCGATCCGGATGTCTGTCTTCGGAAGACATCAGTCCTTCTCCAGTTCCCGCTGATATTCCCTCATCAGACGCGTCCTGCTGATCAGGCCCAGCACTTCTCCGGTCTGAGGTGTCACCACGGCGAGGCTCTGGACCTCATGGGTGCTGAACTTGTCAAGCACCACATCAAGCGTCTCCTCGAGTTCGACTGTGGGGAGATCCTTTCGTTCGATCTCCCCGACCTGAAGCAGGGGGATCGCCTCCCGATAGATCAGTGCATGGGAGAGATCGTTTCCGGTGACCAGGCCGAGGTAGTGTTCCTCGTCGTCGACCACCACGAAATCATTGACGCTGAACCGCTCCGAAAGCTCCAGCAGTCGCTGTCCGCTTTCGCTTTCATTGACCAGGACCGGAGGGATCATCGGCACGTCTCTGACGCTCATTCTGCGAAGCATCGTGAGGTCGCTCATCGTTCCCATCCGAACGCCCAGAGCTCTGAGTTCAGCGGTGTAGATCGATTCACGATTCACCAGGCGAGTCACGATCGTCGCGATCACCGCGGTCAGCATCAGCGGCAGGATAAGTGCATAGTTCTGAGTCACCTCGTACACCAGCACCATGGCGGTCAATGGGGCGTGCGTCGTCGCGGCGACCACGGCGGCCATTCCGACCAGGGCGAACTGGGCCGGGTTCGCGT
Organism: Planctomycetota bacterium; assembly: GCA_902521645.1. GTDB lineage: Bacteria > Planctomycetota > Phycisphaerae > Phycisphaerales > SM1A02 > UBA8087. The sequence continues at coordinate 1,814 of CABYSN010000008.1, read as the reverse complement.
TCGGAAGCAGGCCCGCCGCCTCGAGAATGCCGCCCATCAGGCTGCCGGTCATGGCGCCCAGAAGAAGGGAGGGTGCGAAGAGTCCGCCCGCGCCACCGGATCCGAGGGTCAGGCAGGTTGCCACGATCTTGAGAAAGACCAGCACGCCCAGAATCGTCAAGGTCACCGTCGAGATGCTTCCGGTACTGCCGAAGAATGCAGGTTGCAGAAGTTGTTTGATCAGCAGATATCCATTCCCGTAGAAGGGGGGGAGATCCGGATTCTTGTCCGACTCCAGAACGCCTGAGCCAACCGCGAACCAGATCAAGCCGATCAGGACCAATGCCAGCGCACCGATGGATGGTTTGAGTATTCTCGGAGCCTTCAGTCGAGCGAAGAGGGATTCCGTCACACGCAACGTCGAGGAGAAGAGCGCTGCGACCAGTCCGCACACCACGCCGAGAACGAGAAATTCAGGGGCCTGAATCACGGTGAATTTTTCATTCGTCGATTCGAAGATCTCGGGTCCGACACCGAACAGGGGCTGGTTCGTTCCGAGAATCGTCTGGGTGGTGGCTGCGGAGATCACCGCGGCGACCACGATCGGAGTGAACGTGCGTATTGAGAAGTCCCTGAGAATGACTTCCAACACGAAGAATATGCCTGCCATCGGTGCGTTGAAGACGGAGGCCAGTCCTGCTGCAGCTCCGCATCCGAGGAGGGTGGCCGTGTTCTGGGGATCGACTCTGACGATTCGCCCCATCGCGGATCCGACGGTCGCACCAATCGTCACGATCGGGCCTTCCGGTCCCGCAGAGCCTCCCGAACCGATGGTCAATGTCGAGCCGATCCACTGCCGAATGAGAACTCGAAAGGGGATCCTGGCTTTTTCACGACTGACCGAATACATGCAGAGTGCGACCCCATGGCCCTTGAGTGAGAGGGGCAGCACCCAGAAGACCAGCCCGGTCAGAAGGGCACCTGCAATCGGAAGAAACAGAATCAGCCACGTCATCGACTCTGCCTGGGAGCCATTGAGGTGCTCGATCCGATCTTCCATCCACGTGATCGGGATGATGAACGCCAGGGCCGCCACCCCCATGATGAGCCCGATCGTCACTGCCAGAAGCACCAGATACCAGTCCCGGTCGAGTCCGAGGCGGCGGCTGAGTGCTCTGAATTGCCTGGTCTGGAGCATGGAAGGGGTCTCTGGGTGGGTCGGGGCGTCCGGGGGCTCTGACTGAATCGGCTGTTGACTGGCTTCTGCGGCAGAAGTCAGCTACAGTACCCGGCTCAACGGATTTCGGCACTTTCGCAGCCGAATCGGCCTTCTTGATCCGTCGCCCCTCGTATTCCGGAGACAGCCATGATTGAAGCTCTCAACAGCGATGACATCGTCAACAAGTTCGGTGGTCGTTTCAAGCTGACCGCTCTGATTCAGAAGCGTCTGGGTGAGATTATCGACGGCGCACGTCCGCTCGTGGAACGTGAAGGCCGGAGTGACCTCGAAGTCGTCATCGAAGAGATTCTTCAGGAGAAGATTTCGATCGACTGGGAAGCCAGCGGCCTCGAGAAGCCCGTGCCGGTCAAGAGAGTGGCGCGCTGATCGAACGGGTCACGTCCTCCCTGCTTTCGACATCCAGAGTCGTCTCCAGACCACGGTGAGACACCATGGTCTCTGTGATGTGGTACTGACGCGTTTTTCGGACCACCCGCCAAAGTCTTCAATCAGCATTTTTTTCTCTGAATTGTCATCCCTTGTCCTCCTGAGGCACTTTTTTGGTGGCTTCACCTCGTTTGCGACATAAATTACAAGTATGAAAGGCAGGGCTTCA
>CABYSN010000007.1 GCA_902521645.1 Planctomycetota bacterium | reverse complement strand
GCTGGTGTCATCCGGGATGAGCTTGATCTGCCATGACGCTCTTTCCGGAGGTCTGTCACCGACGAGGATCTCGCCATCGAAATTGATCAGATGCCGATTCAGTCCATGAGCATCCAGGATGCTTCCGGCGGCATCGAGTGCGATGCCTTTTCCGATCGCTCCGAAATCGAGCTCGACCTCGGTTCTGGTGATTCGTGCCGCCTTGCCGAGAACTTCGATCGAATTGAAATCGATTCTCCTTCGAGCCGCACTGATCTCATCGTCCTCCGGCAGACGCCCGGTCTTGCGTGATGTCCTCCAGAGTTCGACCAGCGGGCCGATGGTGGGGTCGAACGCACGATCCGTCTTCTGCCAGAGCGCCCGGCTCAGGGTGAGGGCATCTCTCAGATCATCCGAGATCTCGATCGCTTCGGGTGCCGCACGTTCCAGTCGATTCGACTCCGATTCCGGGATCCAGTCGCTCAAGGTCGTTTCAAGCGCATGCATCCGGTCGAAGGCGGCTCGCACCGCCTTTCGGGCGGTGGTTTCCGATCGAGCGTAGACCCTGATGATCACCGGCGAAGCCATCACCATCTCGACATACTCGTGGGGTTCGAACGGGCCTTCGTCCTGAGGTGTTCTTTCCGTGCCACCGGAAATGCAGGCCGGCAGCATCGTCAGGATCAAGCACGTCAGAAAGAGACGACTCATCTCAGGTGCTCCCTGTATCCGAGGAGTCGCAGCGCATTGGCGACGACCACCAGAGTGGAGCCCTCGTGGAAGATCACCGCGATCCACATCGGCGTCAGTCCCAGGGCGGCGACCGGCACCAGAGCCGCGATCACGCCCATCGAGATCAGGAAGTTCTGTTCGATGATCGACTTGGTCCGGCGGCTCAGGCCGATGGTGAACGGAAGTTTGCCCAGATCGTCCCCCATCAACGCGATGTCCGCGGTTTCAAGTGCCACATCGGTGCCGCTCGCGCCCATCGCGATGCCCACCGTGGCGGCGGCAAGAGCTGGTGCGTCGTTCACACCGTCGCCGACCATGGCCACTGATCTGTTTTCTCGAGTCATCCTTCTGATCACTTCGATCTTCTCTTCCGGCATCAGTTCCGCGTGCACGGCATCGACGCCGAGCGTCTCGCCCACGATGTCTCCGACCCGGCGGTTGTCTCCGGTGATCATCACGATCTTCTTCAGGCCGATCTGCTTGAGCCTTTGAATGGTCTGCGCCGCATTCGATCGTGGCTGGTCCGCGAGAGCGAACACCGCGAGGATCGAATCCTCGGAGGCCAGGATCATCGTGGTTCGTCCTTCACTCTGAAAACGATCGACGATCTCTCGCGCGGCATCTCTCTCGGGTAGATCCATCCGTGCGAGCAATCGATCCGAACCGATGCGGTAGCGGGCTCCATCGATCATTCCGACCACGCCGATGCCGGACTCGGTGGTCACCTCCTCGGCGACACGGGCCTTGATGTTTCTGGCCTGCAGTGTTCGAGTGACGGCCTTCGCCAACGGATGGGTCGACTGGAATTCCAATGCGCCGGCGAGTTCGAGGACCTCCTGCTCGCTGGTGGAGGAGGTCAATTCCAGCCGCTCCAACTCGGGACGCCCAAGGGTGAGCGTGCCCGTCTTGTCCATGCCTATGGCGCGTATGCGTCCGAGCGCCTCGAGCTGTCTGCCTCCCTTGATCAGGATTCCGTTGCGGGCGGCCTGCGCGATGCCCGAAAGGACCGCGGAGGGCGTGGAGATCGCGAGTGCGCAGGGTGATGCCCCGACCAGCACCGTCATCCCTCGAATGAACGCTTCCGACCAGGACAACATGCCCAGAAGCGGGGGGAAGGTGATCAGCAGGATCGTACCGAGGAGAACGAACGGAACGTAGATCCTGGTGAACTTCTCGGTGAACCGCTGGCTCGTTCCCTTGTTGGCCCTCGCCTCCTCGACCAGGGTGATCATCCTGGCCATCGTGGTGTCCTTCGAGAGCTTGTCGACGCGCAGTATGAGTGACTGATCGCCGTTGAGACTTCCCGCGAAGATTCGATCACCCACGCCTTTCTCCACGGGAATGCTCTCCCCGGTCATCGAGGATTCATCGATCGCCGAGTTTCCCTCGAGAATCGTGCCGTCGGCCGAGATCCTCGCATTGGATCTGATCCGAATCCGATCTCCGACTTCGAGACTCTCGACTGGAACCAGATGTTCGGCATGCTCGTCGATTCGCAAGGCATTCCTGGGCGTCAGTGAACCGAGCGCTCTGATCGCCTTGCGAGCTCTTCCCATCGCGTAATGTTCCAGCGCGTGGCCCAGGGAGAATAGGAAGAAGAGCAGTCCGCCTTCCGCGTAGCGACCAAGGAGTGCCGCACCGATTCCCGCCACCAGCATCAGGAAGTGAATGTCGAAACGACCTCGGCCCAGTCTCTTCATGGTGTCTATGAAGAGCACCCCGCCACCCAGCGCGTAACTGAGCCCGTACAAGGTGAGATGGACCGAACCGGGGGCTGATGTCAGGGTTTCGACCAGCCATGCCGCCAGCAGGGTGATTCCGGCCAGCGTCGGCAGGAAAAGGTCGTGATAGGCACCAAGCACGCCATGGTGCCGGCCATGGATGGAGCATGAGTTGTCTGACGCATCCGCGTGTTGGTGCATTGAAGTCTCACAAAAGGCCTGTCGCAGTGTACTCTTGTACCGTTCGTACCGTCGGCGCGGTTTGACGTGGCACCACAATCATCACGCAGAGATCTGGACGTCAATGACAATCAGCGAAGAATTCAAACAGGCTCCTCCCAATCGTCTCGTCACCTGTGCGGGGCGTCGTGGATGGTTGGTTCCCGCAGGATTGCTCCTGGTTCTCCTGTCGAACATCGCCGCCTTGTTCGTGCCTTTTCTCGCCATCGACTTCATGAACAAGGAGATCTACAGTCTTCTGCATTCGGTCCAGTTGATGTGGGAGACCAAGCTCTATCTGATCGCGATCCTGATCGTCGTGTTCTCCATAACCTTCCCCCTGGTGAAGACCGTCTCGCTGATCCTGATCTGGTTCATCAGGATCAGGCCGATCGCCAGAAAGCGATTCATCCACCTTCTCGAATCCGCCGGCAAGTGGTCGATGTTCGACATCTTCGTGGTGATCCTCCTGATGGTGATCTCCACCAATCAGACCTTCATCAACACCGAACCGCAGATCGGACTTCTTCTGTTCATCATCGCGATCATCGGCAACATGTTGATGAGTCGTCTGGTGTCGTCCCTGGATCAGCGCTACAACCTCGATCCCGAAGTGCTCTTCGGTGAGGAGGAGAAGGTCTACGAACCTCTGAGCACGACGGGGCGGCTCGGCTGGGCCATGCCTTTCCTCCTGCTTGGCGGCATCGTCTCGATGGTCTACGCGATCGAACTGCCATTCTTCAAGATCAACAACATCCCGCTCTTCTCGAAGAGCTACAGCATTCACGGTGCGATCGTGGCTCTGTATGAAGACGGCCGATTCCTGCTCACGGTATTCATGGTGCTGTTCCTGTGTGTGGCACCGTTGCTGACGCTGGTTCTCATCGGACAGTGCTGGCTGTTCCACAAGACCCGCTACCGGATCTCGAAACGGCTCGTCCTCATCCGCATCGTCGGCGAGTGGTCCATGTTGAGCGTCTTTCTGATGGCGCTTTCCATCGTGGTCACCGAAGGCGAGCAGATGGTCAAGACCGATATCAAGCCCGGCATCTATGCGATCATCGTGGCAATCGCCTTCACCGTGCTCTGCACCAGGCTGTGCGAGCACAAGCTGCGGAAGCTGCTTGATTCCTGAGCGGCCTCTGGGGCTGCGTTCATTCGGAGGGTGAGACCACGCGTTCCGGCTGACGATCAAGCATTCTCTGATACTTCGCGACCGCCGTTCCGATCCCCGGATGACAGGTCCTTCCGGTGCGGACGACGTAGTCCTGATGATAGTCCTCGGCTTGAGTGAACTTGCCGGTGGGTTCGATCTCGGTCACGATCGTCCGATCCTTGAACTCGTCGCTGCGGGCCACGTCCTTGACGACCTTGACGGCGATCCGCGCCTGTTCGGGCGATGCCGTGTAGATGCCGGAACGATACTGGGTCCCGACATCGGGGCCCTGGCGGTTGAGCGTGGTCGGATCATGGATCTCGAAGAAGAATCTGACCAGGGTCTCGTAGTCGATCCTGTCCGGATCGAAGCGGACTCGCACGGATTCGGCATGTCCGGTCTCGCCGCTGCAGACCGCTCTGTAGTCGGGATCCTCGGTCTCACCGTTCTGGTACCCGCTCGTCGCGCTGAGCACGCCCGGCAGCTGCGCGAAACCGTATTCGACGCCCCAGAAACATCCACCGGCGAAGAACGCCTCCTCCGCTTTCATCGGCTTCGAGTTCTCGGGGAGTTCCTCTCCCTTTTCGATGAAGGTCAGTGATTCCGAGTTGAGGCAGAAGCGCATGCCGGTGGGGGGAGGGCCGTCCTCGAAGACGTGTCCGAGGTGTGAGCCGCAACGACCGCAGACGATCTCTGTCCGTACCATGCCGTAGGACGTGTCGACCTTTCCGACCACGTGGGACGGGTCGAAGGTCTTGGTGAAGCTGGGCCATCCGGTCCCCGAGGTGAACTTGTCGTCACTGTCGAAGAGGGGAAGGCCGCAGACCACGCAGACGTAGATGCCTTCCTTCTTGTTGTCGAGAAGCGTCCCGCAGAATGCCGCTTCGGTGCCGGCTTTCTGAGTGATGCGAATCTGTTCCGGAGTCAGTTTGGCGAGGAGTTCCTTCTTCTCCTCCTCGGTCGGAGGGGTGAGGTCGTATCCACTGTCCGAGATGCCGGGCTTCGCGTCTTCCATCTGAACGTTCCTTGTCGGTGCATCCTGCGCGAAACAGCCGGCGGCGAGGACCGAACCTGCCAGGGCGGTGCAGAACTGTGTGATCATTGATCGTGTCTTCCTGTGGCGCATGTAGAGACTCCTGATTCCGGAAAAGGTGTCGAGCCTGATGGCGGGATTCCCGGGATGGGGCCGCCGACTCTTCCCGGCGGGGTCGTTACTTGCTTCGACTGATCTCCGCCCACGCATTGTGGCTGTGGATCGATTCGAAGTTTTCACTGGTGACCCTGTACTTCGTGATGTTCCGGTCGCCGTCCATTTCGAGCGCGATGTCCCGGATGATGTCTTCCACGAACTTCGGGTTCTCGAACGCGACTTCCGTCACATGCTTTTCGTCCGGTCGTTTCAGCACGGGATAGACTTCGCAGGACGCGGACGCTTCAAGGCGATTGCCGAGCGCGCCGATGCCCATCGGTTCCCTGGTCTCGACCTCGGCGGTCAGTTCGCAGCGTTGGTTGTGCGCGCCGTACTCCGAGATCTCCTTCGAACACGGGCAGAGGCTCGTGGCCGGAACGGCGACCTTGAGTGACTGGGTCGCGGTTCCGTCGGTCGACATGTCGATTTTCATGGTGACCGAGTATTCCAGCATGCCGATCTCACCGGTCACGGGAGCGGGCTTGTCGACGAACCATGGGAAGCTCATGACGACCTGGGCCGATTCCGAGTTCAGGCGCTTGGTGAGCTCGACTGCGAAGCGTCGGAGTCCCTGCGGTCCCAGATCATTCTGGTACTCGTCGAGCACCTGAAGAAAGCGACTCATGTGGGTTCCCTTGACCTCGGGAGGCAGGGAGACGGTCATCGTGAAGGTCGCCGCCACCGTCTGGGCGGTGCCATCCGCATCGACGATCCGGGCCGGATGCCGTACCGAGCTGACACCGACTCGATCGATCGCGACCGAACGACCATCCGCGGCGCTCTGGACATCGGGCAGTTCATTATTCTGGGTGCTTGCGATACTCAAAAAAAGGCCTCCCAAGTGGTGTGGTCCTGTGACCCCTTAGGATAGCAGCCCCGATCGATCAGAAGATGAAATCTCATTCCGAATTGTCGTCGAAATAACGGCGCCGAGGAGCCTGCCACGGCCTGCTCCCCCAGGGGTGAAACCCGCCTTTTCTCACCGAGGAACAATACTTTGACGCCGCCCCAGCCATCGGAAACAGTGACTTCCCGCCTGCGTGGCATGCTCGACGGGGTGGGCGTGACCTATCGCCATCTGGTCCATGAATCGACGCCGACCTCCGAAGACAGCGCGCGTGTTCGTGGTGAGCCGCTGGAGGTCGGAGGCAAGGCTCTGGTCATGAAGGCGGATGGGCGGTTTCTTCTGCTGGTCATCAGCGCCGCCCGGCGTCTTGAGTCCAAGCGTCTGAAAAAGGCCCTGAAGGCCAGGTCCCTCCGCTTCGTCTCTCGCGAGGAACTTCAGGAACTGACCGGGCTCGTTCCCGGCAGCGTGCCACCCTTCGGGCGGCCCCTGTTGGAGCTCGATCTGCTCGTCGATGCGTCGGTCCTCGAGCAGGAGCGAATCGCTTTCAATGCGGGCTCGATGACCGAGTCGATCATCATGGCGACGTCAGACTGGCGATCGGTGGCGTGCCCGCTCGAAGTGCTCGAGGTCTCCTCGGATCCCCCGTCAACGCCCCCGGAGGGATGAAGTCTGAAATGGACCCGGTGGGACTCGAACCCACATGTCCCGAAGGACCGCGGATTTTAAGTCCGCTGCGTCTGCCAGTTCCGCCACAGGTCCGTGTGCGGGATTCCAGTGACCGACCGATCTAGATCACGTGTGTGCGCCGTCGGTCTTTTCGAGGTGTCCACCGAATTCATATCGCATGGCACTGAGAATCTTGTCCGCATAGTCCGACTGTCCACGTGATTCGAAGCGTTCGAAGAGCGCGGCGCTGAGGACATGGGCGGGGACGCCGATGTCGATCGCGGCAAGGTTGGTCCATCGTCCCTCACCGGAATCACTCACGCGCCCCTGGAACTTCGTGAGTTCGCCGTCTTCGGCGAGCGCGCTCGCGGTGAGGTCGAGCAGCCAGGATCCGATCACGCTGCCGCGTCGCCACATCTCGGCGACCGCTCCACAGTCGATCTCGTACATGTATTCCTCGGGGTTGCGCAGCGGCGTCGTTTCAGCGTCTTCATCGCGCTTCTTGAGCCCTGCATTCGCGTGCTTGAGGATGTTCAGGCCCTCCGCGTAGGCGGCCATCACACCGTATTCGATGCCATTGTGAACCATCTTGACGAAATGTCCGGCACCACTGGGGCCGCAGTGGAGGTAGCCCATTTCAGAGGTCTTGCCCGCGCCTTGTGCATTCTTCTCGTAGTTCGGTGTTCGAGGGGCGGCATCGACGCCCGGTGCCAGCGAGACGAAGATCGGAGTCATTCGTGCGACCGCTGCATCATCACCACCGATCATGTGGCAGTAGCCTCGTTCCAGGCCCCAGACGCCACCGGAGACCCCGACGTCCAGATAGTGGATCCCTTTCTCCTGAAGGTCCTTGGATCGCCTGAGGTCGTCCTTGTAGTAGGAGTTTCCGCCATCGATCAGCGTGTCGTCCGCGCCCATGTGGGGGACCACCTCATCGATGACTCTGTCGACCAGTGCCGCTGGAACCATCATCCAGACGTTGCGAGGGCCCTTGAGCTTGGCACAGAAATCCTCGTAGGAGGTCGAACCGACCGCGCCTTCGCCCTCGAGTTCCTTGACCACATCCGGGTTCACGTCGAAGACCACGCATTCGTGCCCATCCTTCATGAGTCGACGAACCATGTTGGCACCCATTCGTCCGAGTCCGATCATTCCAAGCTGCATGTTCTTGATCCCATATCCTGATTCATTGAGGGTTTGGTCGACGCAGACCGGACTATAACGCATTGCACCGAGGCTTATGGCGTGTCGTCAGGCCTTCGGTCCCGAAGCTCCTGCGCCCTGTCCAGCAGCCAATCGGCAAAGGCTGTTTTCAACAAGCGGCCTTCGGGAGGTGTTCGGTCGGTGCCGTCGTCCAGAAGGAGAACGGCCTCTATGTCCTCATCCGAGATGGTCTCAAGAGGATTCGCCACGAGTGCATGGACGCCTTTGGCCTGCAATTTTCGTCTGCCGGATTCGTGAAGCGTCTTGTGGGGCTCCAGCGCCCATCCGATACGGAGACCATGCTCCGGGTTCGAGGCGGAAAGCTCCGCCAGCAGATCAGGAGTCGGTTCCAACTCGAGGGTGAGGCCTTCGGAAGAGCGGTTGATCTTGTCGTCTTGCAGCGGGTGACCGGGTCTGAAATCGGCCACCGCGGCAGCCATCAGAAGAATGTCATGGTCGATCCAGCAACGTCCGAGAAGTGTCTGGAGATCGGCAGTCGACTGGAACCGTTTGACGGTCAGCGTCGGATGGTCCCTCGGAGTTCGGTCCGTCGGCCCCAGGAGGAGCGTGGTCAGCCAGCCTCGGCTGGCTGAAGCCTCCGCCAGAGCGATCCCAAGCCGTCCTGAAGAGCGATTTGCGAGAAAACGAACCGCATCCAGAGGCTCGTGCGTCGGTCCGGCCGTGATCAGGACCCTCGGAGGCGTCGTGTGGAGGGTGGGTTGTCGCTCATTGGATTCGGAAGGGTTTCTGCCCATCATCGGACTCCATTCATGGGGAGTGGTTGCCTCAGGGTGCACTGCCGACCATACTACGAAGCTCGGGGACATCTCGCCGATGTCCCCATTCATGATGCGAGCCTTTTCGAGGAGGTCCGCGACGGAGACTGTTTTGGTTCTGAAGGCACGCAAGAAGCTTGGTGAGATACTGATCGAAACTGGAATCGCCGATGAGGCCCAGGTCGACAGTGCCAGCGAAACCGCCTCCGCCACCGGCAAGAAGCTGGGTGAGGTCCTGATCGAGGAGGGCGTCGCGACGGAAGAGCAGATCGCTCAGTCGATCGCCACCCAGTTCGACATCGATTTCATCGATCTCTCCACGGCGGCAGGTCTCGGACGCATCGACGTCGAGCTCATCGATGGCGACATCATTCGGAAACATCTGGTGCTCCCTCTCGAGGAGTCCAACGGTCGCATCACCCTCGTCGCGCATGACCCTTCCGATCTCGGCCTGATCGACACCTTGAGTTTCCGTCTCGGCAAGGACATCGATCTGGTCATCGGTTCCCGCGGGCAGATCAAGGCCTACATCGACGATCTCGGCGGCGGTATGAAGCGTGAGATCAGCGGGGACGACAGCACGATCGACAAATCGGATGACCGTTCGGTCGACCGGGAGCAGTCGGTCGACTCCATCGACGCCTCCGTCGACGTCGCCGTGGACGGCGATTCCAAGATCGTCGCACTCGCGAACAAGATCATCAAGGAGGCCGTCCGCGGTCGTTCCAGCGACATCCATTTCGAACCCATGGTCGACCGTGTGCGTCTTCGTTATCGAATCGACGGCATCTGCCATGAACGCCACGACATCGCCAAGAGTCTCCAGCCTTCGTTGCTCGCTCGTTTGAAGCTGATGGCGGGTGTGAACGTGGCGGAACGCCGAATTCCCCAGGATGGTCGCATCAAGATGGCGATCGCCGAGGAGTCCGGTGGCGAGCCCGTGGACATCGACTTCCGTGTCAGTTTCTGTCCGGCCTACCACGGTGAAAGCGTCGTGCTTCGAGTGCTTCGTCCCGATTCGGTCCGGATCGGTCTGGCGAACATCGGTTTCGAGCCGGACAACCTCCAGATCTTCGAACGAATCATCAAGCGTCCCAACGGCATCTTCCTCGTGACCGGGCCCACCGGTTCCGGCAAGACGACCACGCTGTATTCCGCGCTCGACACGCTGAACACGCCCAATCGCAAGATCATCACCGCCGAAGATCCCGTGGAATACAACTTCAGCGGCATCAACCAGGTCCAGGTCCGCGAGTCGATCGGTCTGAGCTTCACGGCGATTCTCCGTGCCATGCTGCGTCAGGCGCCCAACGTCATTCTGGTCGGTGAGATTCGAGACCGTGAGGTCGCCGACATCGCGATCCAGGCATCCCTCACCGGTCACCTGGTCTTCTCGACGTTGCATACCAACGACGCGCCTTCCGCCATCACGCGACTCATCGACATCGGTGTGAAACCGTTCCTGGTGGCGAGTTCGATCCAGGCGATCATGGCTCAGAGGCTGATTCGAATCCTCTGTCCGAAGTGCGCCCAGGTCGATGAAAACCCCGATCCTCGTTTCCTCAAGCTGGTGAACATCAGTCCTGACGAGGTCGAGGCGGGCAACATTCGCAAGGCGGTCGGTTGCCCCAACTGTGCAGGCACCGGCTACCGAGGACGAAAAGCCATCTTCGAGCTCATGCGGATGAATGCGGAGGTCCGTGAACTGGCCTTCGAGCGCGCGCAGATCTCCAAGATCCGCGAAGCGGCCATTCGAGGAGGCATGAGAAGTCTTCTTGGTGATGGTAAAGTGAAGATTCTCCGCGGCGACACCACGCCCGAGGAGATCGCGAAGTTCGCGCAGATCGAGGGATTCAATCCCAACGAAATCTGAATCCATGAGCCCCACGTGTATCTCGGTCTTTCGTAACGACCGAAGCTGACCCCATCGAGTCCAAGTCAAGAAAAGAGCGGCCTGAACGATGTCCACAATGCAGATCGACCGACTTCTGGAGACAGTCGTCCGAGAGGACGCCTCCGACCTCCACCTGACGACCGGCCGAAAGCCGACCCTTCGTCTGAACGGACGGCTTCAAGAGCTCAAGACCAAGGTGCTCGACAACGACGACATGACCGTTCTGATGAAGGCCGTCACGCCCGAGAAGAACCAGCAGGAACTTCAGGAGTCCGGTTCGACCGACTTCGGTTTCGCGTTCGGTGAAAAGGCACGTTTTCGTGTCGCGGTCTTCAAGCAGCGCGGTGACACGGTGATGGTGCTGCGCCTGATTCCGAACAAGCTGCTGACGTTCGACGAGATCGGGCTTCCAGAGATCTGTCGTGAACTGATCCGGCGGCCTCGAGGTCTCTTCATCGTCACCGGTCCCACCGGCTCGGGAAAGACGACGTCCCTGGCCACCATGATCGATCACATCAACATGAACCACGACCACCACATCATCACGGTCGAGGATCCGATCGAGTACTACCACAGTCACAAGAAGTCGATCATCAACCAGCGTGAGCTCGGCATCGACGTGGACAGCTTCTCGGAAGCGCTGAGACGTGCGTTGCGCGCCGACCCCGACGTGATCCTGGTCGGTGAAATGCGAGACCTCGAGACCATCGAAGCCGCCATTCGAGCCGCGGAAACCGGTCACCTTGTGTTTGCCACCCTGCATACCACCGGTGCCGCGGGCACCATCAACCGAGTCATCGACGCCTTTCCCGTCGATCAGCAGGAACAGATCAGGGTCCAGCTCTCGACCAGTCTCATCGCCGTGCTGAGTCAGGTTCTCCTGGCCCGCACCGACAAGCCCGGGCGAGTCGCCTGTTACGAATTCCTCGTCGTGACGCCTGCGATCGCGAACCTGATTCGTGAAGCCAAGACCTTCCGTATCGACTCCGCGATTCAGACCGGGAAGAAGTTCGGCATGCAGTTGCTTGACGACCATCTGTGGACGCTTTTCTCGCGCGGCATGATTTCCGCCGAGGAGATGATCGACAAGTGTCGAGACCCAAGCGGCCTGACCGCCAAGGTGCACAAGCTCGGCGGGTCCGTGGGACGAGCCGAATTGGACGAGGAATCGGCAGGGGATTGAGCACGCCTCACGCCCTCCATGTCATGATTTCAAACCGGTACGAAGGTGCCGGTTTTTTTCTGCCTTGAGCTTTCTCCGTTGGATTCGAGCCCGGCTCATATGCACTTAAATCCATGTGTCACAATTTATAAAAAGCCCTTTGAAGTCGCTCAGGACCGATTCCATTTTCAGCAATTGGAAAATTGTCTGAGGAAGCGCCGAGGTCTTCTGCGTATGAACCTGTATAGGAGTGATAAAATCCAGATGTCACAATCAAATTCAGCCTTGAGAGCCTTGCAGGACGCTTCTCATCCGCCGATCATTGTGGCTGAACTAGGCGGTCTTTCTGGAGGCGTCTCGGACTGGTCCGAGTCTCATCCACCGTCACGGACCTTCGCACCGAGAAGGTCTTCAACCTCGAGGGCACGTACGGCTGTGGCCAGGACGATGTGAGACGATGGCAAAGATCGATCCAAAAGTACTCAAGGGCGAACGTCTCGGGCGGATTCTCCGTCGCATGGGACGCTGCACCCGTGAGCAGGTTTACGAAGCACTGCATCTCCAGAAGGAGCGCAAGGAACAGCTGGGTGCATTGCTGATCGAACTCGGGCACTGCACCGACGTTCAGATCACCGAGGCGCTCTCCCTCCAGCGAGGGTTCCAGATGGTGAACCTCGAAGGTCGGACCATCGACCCCGAGGCGCTTGCCGCGATTCCACCGGAAACGGCACGTGCGTATTCCGTCGTGCCGCTGAAATACGACGAAGGCTCTCGGCGAATTCTCATCGCCATGAAGTCCCCCGACAACTTCCGGGCGATCGACGACCTTTCGCAGTTGATGGACTTCAAGGTTCAGGCCGTGGTCGCGGATCCTGCGCAGGTCGATGCGTTGATCAAGGAACACTTCTCAGGTGCGACGGATCTCGGTGAGGTTCTGGCTCGGGCCGGGGATTCCGATGCACTGGACACCCTCTCCAGCCGCGGCGAGTCCATCGATCTCGGAGTCATCGAGCAGGCGGCCGGCGACAACCAGATCATCGAACTTCTCGACCTCGTTCTTCGAATCGGCATTCAGGAACAGGCATCGGACATCCATTTCGAGCCGTTCGAAGATCAGCTTCGCATTCGTCAGCGCATCGACGGCGTGTTGTATGAAATGGCTCCGGTGCGCAAGCATCTCGCCATGGCGATCATCAGCCGAATCAAGGTGATGGCCGACCTCGACATCGCTGAACGGCGACTGCCTCAGGACGGTCGCATCGCGATGATGGGGCGTGACCTGCGTGTCTCGATCCTGCCCACCATGTTCGGTGAATCCGGCGTGCTGAGAATTCTCGACCGTGACGTCGTCAGCCTCGAGCTCGAGAACATCGGCCTTCGCGACGACGACTTCCAGCAGGTCGATTCGATCATTCGACGCCCGAACGGGATCGTGGTCGTCACCGGTCCCACCGGTTCCGGCAAGACCACCACCCTCTACGCCGCGCTCACCGCTTTGAACGACGCCGAAACCAAGATCCTCACCGCTGAAAACCCGGTCGAATACGACATCGACGGTCTGATCCAGTGTCAGGTCAACACCGAGCAGAACCTGACATTCGCGGCGCTGCTGCGTTCCTTCCTGCGTCAGGACCCGGATGTGATCCTCGTCGGTGAGATTCGAGACCTTGAAACCGCGCAGATCGCCATCCAGGCGTCGCTCACCGGTCACCTGGTGTTCGCGACATTGCATACCAACGACGCACCGAGCACCATGCTGCGACTCACCGACCTCGGCGTGGAAAGCTTCCTGCTGACCGCGACCGTGGAAGCGATCGTCGCCCAGCGCCTCGTCCGCAAGGTCTGCGCCAAATGCAAGGAGGAGTTCACGCCATCTCTCGAACAGCTCATGGAGCTTCAGCTCAAGCCCGAGGACATCGAAGGTCGCACCCTCTATCGCGGCCGTGGTTGCGATGCATGTCACGGCGGTTACAAGGGGCGAATGGCGCTGTTCGAGATCATGCAGATGAACGACGAGATTCGTGAACTGGTGGCGGGCCAGGCCTCGACCGCTCTGGTTCGGGCCGAAGCCAGATCGCATGGCATGCGCACGCTTCGAGAAAGCGGATTGATGGCGCTCTACGAAGGCCAGACCACGATCGATGAAGTCGTCCGTGAGACCATTCTCGACGACTAGTTGGAACAAGCGCCCGCATCGGTCTTCCGACCGCACGCGGGCTTCAGACAGTGACCTTTTTTCAAGTCGCGGACATTCGCGCAACAACGATGGGAATCCACACCGATGCCGACTTACCAGTACAAGGCCGTCGACGCCACGGGCAAGGAGCTCTCCAACACGATCGACGCCGGCTCTCCTCAGGAAGCCGGAAAGAAGATCCGTGAAAAGGGACTCTTTCCGATGCAGGGCTCGATCAAGGAGAAGAAGCAGAAAGGGCGAGGCAAGGACAAAGGCGATGCCAAGGCCAAGAAGAAGGGCAAGGGCATCGTCCTCGATCTGCCGGTGGGCAAGGTCGGCCTGAAGAAGCTCACGCTCTTCACCCGCCAGCTCTCGACGCTTCAGGACGCGGGCCTTCCGCTGCTTCGTTCGCTGCAGATTCTCGAGAGTCAGCAGAAGGGGGGGCGCTTCAAGCGCATCCTCAAGGGCGTGACCGAGGATGTGGAACAGGGCACGACCCTGTCCGAGGCGATGGCGAAGCATCCACGTGCGTTCGACCGACTCTTCTGCAAGATGGTGGCGGCCGGCGAGATCGGTGGCGTGCTCGACATCATCCTCCAGCGTCTCGCTGATTTCATGGAGAAGGGGCAGCGCCTGCGCCGCCGCATCAAGGGCGCGATGATCTATCCATCGGTGGTCATCACCATCGCGGTGCTGATCGTGACCGGCATCATGTACTTCGTGATTCCGAAGTTCCAGGAGATCTTCAACGACTTCGACGTCAAGCTTCCCGACCTCACCCTGTTCCTCATCGACGCGAGTCGCTGGGTCGCCGGCCAGGACGAAGGGCAGGACATACCGGGCGCGGTCTGGATCGTGTTGTCACCGATATTCCTGTTCGCAGGCTACAAATTGATACGCATACCCAAGGTCGGTCGCGCTGCGACCGACTGGATCATCCTCAAGATTCCGGTGGTCGGCAATCTGATCAAGAAGACGGCGGTCGCCCGTTTCACCCGTACCCTCGGAACCCTGATCGCGGCCGGCGTGCCGATTCTCGAGGCGATCACCATCACCAAGGAGACTTCCGGCAACTGGGTCTTCGAACGTGCTCTCGGAAACGTGCATGATTCGATCCGCGAGGGTGAGACCTTCGCGGACCCGCTTCGTGACGCCAAGGTCACCGACCTGATCGTGGTCAACATGATCCAGGTGGGTGAAGAGACCGGTGACCTCGACGTGATGTTGATGAAGATCGCCGACAACTACGACGAAGAGGTCGATGTGGCGGTCCAGTCGCTGCTGAGTCTTCTCGAGCCCGCGATGGTCGTGATCCTCGGAGGCGTGGTCGGCACGATCGTGCTCGCCCTCTTCCTTCCGCTGGTTTCGATGATCGAAAGCGTCTCCGGACAGAAATGAACCGTGGAAGTCGGCGAACCGACCTCCACCGTGCACCGTAAGGAATCGATCGACATGCTTCGACTCGAATCAGACAGACGCGCTCGCGCCTTCACCATCACCGAGATGCTCGTCACGGTGGGGGTGATCGTGATCCTCGCGGGCATCCTCATCACCACGCTTTCGAAGGCCGCCCGGACCGCCCAGCAGGGCCGGACGGTCCAGTTGATGAACGCGATCAACGATGCGATCTCCCGCTTCGAGACCGACCACGGGTACCTCCCGCCGGTGCTCGGGCCGCAGTCGACCGCGGCCGGTGGCGTGGGCCATGGGCGTGATCTGCTGGCGCTTCCCGATGGGTTCCAGGAGCAGCAGGCCTACTACTCGCTGACCTCGCTGCCCGAGTTCCTGCTCGGCTACGACGATCGACGGATGGACGGCTACGGCTACGTGCCCGAAGGCGGCAATCCTTCGCCTCCGATCACCCTGTCGCCTTCCGACATGACGCCCGGTCAACGGGAGCATCCCGCGCTCGGGTTCCGTTCCCCCGGGCCCGATGGTTTCTGGAATGCCACCTTGAATCCACGTTTCGGTGGTGGCGGCAGCAATGTCAGTGCCAGCGGCGTCCCGTTCGCCAGTCGAAATCCCGGCAATCTGGGCAACGTCTCCTACAGCGGCAACAACGGACACACCCTGCAGGGCAAGGTCTACGGTCCCTATCTGGATCTCAAGGACGCCACCGTGATCGGCGAGGTTCAGGACATGGCGTTCTCAAATGGCAGCGGCGGCACCGCCGACGGCCAGGTCTGGGATCGAGTGCTGCTTCCCGGTGATGCCGGTTATGCGGATGGCAACAACCCCAAGGTGTTTCTCGACTACTGGGGAAACCCTCTGCGCTACTACCGGCGTCCGCCTGCCGACGTCCGTGATCCCCGACTCTTCGATGAGACTTTCTCGCTCGCCGAAGTCATCGCGCTTCGTCCGAATTCGTTCGAAACCGGAGCCGACGTGAACAGTCGTTACAACGATGCCAACGGCGACTCCTCCGCCTCACGTGCCCTCGTCGCGTCACGCTACGCGCTGTTCAGCCCCGGTGCCGACGGCAAGAGCGCCGACGACGTTCGAATCGACGCCGAGAACGATTACAACGCGGACAACATCGTGGAGACCGGCAAATGATCATGACGCCATCCCGCTCCCACATCATGAGACCTGTTCGACGTGCCTTCACGCTGCTCGAGCTGGTCATCGTGCTCGGCATCATCCTGCTGCTCATGGGGCTCGTCCTCGGAGTCGGTTCGATCGTGCTCAGGCAGTCGGAGGACCGGCAGATCCGATCGACCATGGCGATCGTCGATGCCGCACTGGTCGAGTTCGAACAGCAGGCGGGTCGTGAGATGATCTTCGAAGGCGTCGATGACGAATACTGCGGATTCTCCAACTGTCGCTATGTGAATGCGTACTACGACGTCCCCTACGCGCCCTATGGGGATCTCCGATTCAACGGGGACATCGAGGATGGTGCCTTCGGGTGGGAACGCAACAACAACTGCGATCCCTGGAACAGCAGTTCGGATCCGCGACGGCAGTGGCTCGCTGCGGCACTCTCCGTGCTCGGCCAGAGTCCGGCCTGCGCCGAGATCATCGCCAAGGCGGACCCCACCCTGGTCCATGCCGCTGATTGCGTCATCGGTTCCACCCAGGGCGAACCTCTCATCACCACCTTCAACATGAAGGAATTCGTGGACCCCTGGAATCGTCAGGTCTACATCATCTTCCCGGGACGTCGTTGGTACGAGTGTGACGAAGGATCTTTCTTCCGCGACACCGACGGCACGATCCTGACGCAGGATGAAATCGAATTCGGCATCTGCCGCAATCGCCGGCCGCTTCTCGTGTCTTCCGGGCCGGATGGTCGGTTCGGTGATTTCGGAACGACCGATGGCGACAACGACGGGATTCCGGATCATCAGGACAACGTCTATTCCTATCAGCCGGAGAAGCCATGATGAAGCGCTTCAGCAAGTCGACCTCGTCGAATGTCCTCAGACGGCTGCGTGCCTTCACGTTGCTCGAGCTGCTGGTCGTGATCGGCATCATCTCGGTGCTCTCGGTCGCGACCGTGATCTCGGTTCAGAAGGTGTCACGTGACGTGAAGCTCTCGACCGGAGTGAATCGCGTGCTCGGTGCGCTCACCTCCGCCCGTTCGGAGGCCATTCGAACGAACACGCCGACACTGGTCACCTTCCGGGTCGTCAAGGACTACGAGGATCCGAGCAAGCCCGAACAGGTCGAGGTCGTCGTCGCGCAGTTCACCGGAGACATCAAGCCGGCTGGCTTCTACGGGTCCAGTTCCAACGCCTACTTCGAGCGGTATCAGCCGGTGCCGACGATCGCACCTCGTCTCCTTCCAGAGGGCATCAAGGTCGCCGCCCCCTACACGGAATTCAGCCTGATCAGCGAGGTCACCACCGACGACGAAGACACGCTCTGGAATTTCATGGCGACGGGTCCGATGGTCCTCACCCAGATCACCTTCAACGGCGACAGCGCCCCGAGCACCACCTACGACACGCAGTCGGGGCAGTGGGGCGGAGGTTTCGCGGTGCTCTTCAGCGGCGACGGCACCATGATCATGCGTGATCCCAACACCATCGTCTCAGCCGAGAAATCCTCCTACCGTTTCGTCGATTTCGATTCGGATCGTCAGTTCGACGTCTCCAAGGGGACCGGTGGCTATGGCGGCAACAGCCTGTACTTCGAGCAACGGCAGACCGACCGCGATTTTCTCGTGAACTCCGCCCAGTTTCTCGTCGTATATGACGAGGAACGAGCCAAGCAGGACGTCGACTACACCAACTGGGGAGCCAACGGTGGAGTCGTCAACTTCATTCAGGATCGAAACGCCGAACTCGGGCCCTGGGTCACCGAGAACGCAGATCGGATCCACTTCAATCGGTACACCGGTCTCGCGGAGGTGGGCGCACGATGAACACTCGCAACACGCCATCCGGATTCTCGCTGGTCGAGCTTCTGCTTGCGATCTTCATTCTCGGCATCGGAATCATCGCGGTCGCTGCGATCTTTCCCGCGGGCATCGCCCAGCAGCAGCGGACTCGTGATGACGTCATGGGGCCCATCGTCGCCGCGCAGGGTCTGAATCTGCTGCGCACCAAGATGTCCCAGGAGGACTTCGGAACATTCGAACAGTTCGATCTGACCGCCGGCGCTGTGCGAGCCGGTTCCACGGTCGGCGACGACAACCTGCAGACGGTCTCCGGGGACTGGGGATGGATGCGTCCGTCCTTCATTCTCGACGGAGCGTCCCAACCCAGTCCGAACGAACTTCCCGATGTCAATCGTGAGCCCGATGCCCTCGATGGCGCCATCGACATCTTCGGTCTGCGCCTCACCCGTGCTGTCGGAAACATGTCCAGTCAGCACCCCGCCACGACCCAGGAAGACAATTCCAGTTCCTTCTACACCAGCGATTTCGCCAACATGGGCACGTTCTACTCGGGGTTCTGTCCCACGCCGATCTCGCCCTCGCTTGATCCCGTCTTTCAGGACGACTTCGACGAGGAGGAAGCACGGTTTCTCGCGGGCATTCCATTCAACCGCAACAAGTATCTGATTCTCAACGAATTCCTTCCCTCAGGAAACGGCAACTTCGACGATCACACCGACCCGCTTCGCGAAGGTCGTTCGGAGCCCCTGGTCATGGTGACTCAGGACGAGCGTGGCTGGCCGCGCGGTGCCGATGCGCCCGAGTATTACTGGGACTGCATGTTCCGTCGGTATCAAGGTCGGGTCCAGGTCGCGATCTTCGTCTATCGAGTCGGTTTCAATGGTGGGGAACAGCTTCCCTACGCCGTCTGTCATCAGGGTGCTCCAGCCAGTCCCGACCTCATCTCGGGTGTCGCCATCAAGAACCCCCGTGAATCCCCACTTCCAGTCAGGGTCGATTTCCCTTCGGTCAATGATCGCTGGTATCCGGAAGGCGGCGTGACTCCCGACAACAATCCGCTCAACAATCTCACCGTTCCCGGCACGCTTCCCTCGGGTTCCGTCCTGAGTCAGCTCGACCCTTATGCCAACGGGTGGCAGCAGTCCGGGCAGTGGTTGATCGATCAGAACGGGACCGTGCATCGAGTTCTCGCCGGCCGTGACAACGGTGCCGAAGGACCTGTCCGGCTCACGCAGCAGGTGCCCTATGTTCCGGTCATGGACGTGAACGGGAATCTCAACAACGCAACGCCCGGGGGAGCGGTCGACAACACCGCGCGAGCCAACATCGCGAGTGCGGTCAAGTCGATCTGGTTCATTCCTCCAGAGACCCGCAATGGATTCACGCTCACGCCCGTCTATGCCACCGTGGGAGAACTCTGATGACTCGCACACCAAGACAGCGGACCCATTCACGTTTCTCAAGTATCGCCCCTCTTCGGGCTGCGTTCACCCTGACCGAGATGTTGATCGCGATCGCGGTCCTTCTGGTCGTGATTCTCGCGACCAGTTCGATCTTCAGCACCGCGCAGAGGGTCTCCTCGCTGGGTGAGGCGAACTCCGACATCCTCCAGCAGGCCAACGCGATCGAACGAGTCATCCGCAACGACTTCAAGCGGATCACGCGTGATGGTTTCTTCGCGGTCCAGTGCGTGGGTGTCCCAAACGACATCAACAAGCCACAGACCGGTCGCCTGCTCGACCCCACTCGGGATGATGACGCGGAGATCCGCTCCGACCAGCTCTTCTTCTTCACGGAGGGTCTGGCCGCCTCGACCCGGGCGCTCGACTCCTACGCGAACGCCTCTTCGGATCAGGTCGGTCTGGACAAGCCCGCGCCCGCTCAGAGCTACTACTCGAGCGTCTTCTACAGTCCCGGGGTTCAGGTGAAGATCCAGCCCTATCAGAACGACCCCGTCGGTGGCGACATCCTCGACATCGATCGGGAAGGGCTCGAGAACGCCGACAACGAAGGGCTCTATCCCTGGAGTTACTACCCTGCAGGTGACCTTCCCTTCCAACGCTGGCCGAGCGGGGCCAACGCGGCCTCGAACGTGCCTCTGCTTCCGGAGTCGACCGAGAACTGGATCCTGTGTCGTCAATCGACGCTGCTGGGTGATGATGACGGCTCGCGTCAGACCGGTGGTGGGGATGTCGGCAACACCGGAGACTACTTCATGTCCGGTGACGCCGGAGGCGACCCGAACTCCGCACCCTCGATCTTCTACGATCCCTTCAACGATGGCTCGATTCGCTTTCGGCCCGACCTGATCAACTCTCGCGTCGACATCGCCGCCACCGAGCGTGACACGCTGCGTCAGGAAGTCTGTTACTTCTGGAACGATCCCAGCGACTGGGGTTTCAACGGCTCGAATCAGGGCGGCGAGAACGATTTCTTCGCCAGTCCGACCGACCTGGTCAAGACCAATCAGGTGCTCGATGCGATGTACAACGGATACCCGCGTGGAGAACTT
Organism: Planctomycetota bacterium; assembly: GCA_902521645.1. Taxonomy (GTDB): domain Bacteria; phylum Planctomycetota; class Phycisphaerae; order Phycisphaerales; family SM1A02; genus UBA8087. The sequence goes on along the minus strand of CABYSN010000007.1, from coordinate 19,527 downwards.
CGCGCGCCCAGCATGCAGCGCATGGACACGATGCTGACCAATGCCGTGCTCGGGCCCAATGTCTCCGACTTTCGCGTCGAGTGGACCTGGGCCGATGGCGTCGGTCGCGACAAGGACGTGTCCTTTCCCGGAAACGGATCCGACCAGAGGCTCGTCGGTGGACTGCCCGGCGTGGTCGTCGAAGGCACCGCGCTTGTGAATGGCGGAAGCACACCCTGGTTCGGACTTTCCGATGAGGTCATCGGATCCGCGCCCGCCAGTGCGTTCATGGATGGCTCGCTTCCGCCTGACTCGGGATCCGGGTGGTCGCACATCGGCGATCCCGGACGTCGCGCCACCGGTGGTGGTGGTGCGGGTGGGGATGCGGTCCGCATCGGTCCTCCGGTCGGCACCGAACTGGGCTCCGGCACCTTCTTCATCTCCGATCCCTTCGGTCTTCAGACCGATGAGACGCTCGCCCACATCGAATTCGGAGAAGAGACCGCCAACGATCCGGGAAGTGTGATCCGCCGGTACGGCGCGGTCTTCGGTTTCAACGGTGACAACGCGATTCTGCGCACGCCGAGCGGAGAACCCTACGTCTTCAACGGAGGCGTGCCCGGTCTGGGCTCCAGGATCGTCGGCTCCGGCAACAACGGGCGTGGCGTCAGCACCTACACCCCCTGGCCGACGGCGGTTCGCATCTCATTCCGCCTGCATGATTCAGAAGCACGGCTCGAGGGTGGGCGCGCCTTCGAGTTCATCATTCCGCTGCCGAGGGTCGATTCATGAGTCGAAAAAAAATCGTCACCAAGTCCCTCGGTTCCGTCAGCACGCCCATGTGGAGTTCTTCCGACATGATTCCGGCCTCCGACATTCCAGTCTCCTCCCGTCGTGGCAACACGTTGGTCCTCGTGACCGCGATTCTCGTGCTGCTGGTGATCATCGCGACCGCGTTCATCACTCGTACTCAGGAAGGTCGCAAGCTCGCCAAAAGCCAGCAGGCCGCCTACGAACGTGGCGACAACGTCTCCGTGCTGAAGGATCAGCTGGTCAAGGACATCACGACCTCGCTTTTCGCACGTCCGGTCGACGGAACCGTCCAGCAGGATTCCTACGACGACTACAACATCTTCACCGACAGTCAGTACAACGCCGCGGGTGATCCGCTCGAGCTGCGTGCCGAGGCCACCTTGAGCGGTCTGCCCCGTTCGACCGTCCTGGTGCCTGAAGGCGTCTTCGACGTCGACGGAGATCTGATCTACGACGACGTGAAGCTCGGCTACGACCGTTTCGGTCTCGACCAGAACTCGACCTTCGACTTCAACTTCGCCCCGTTCGAGACCCGACCCTGGACCAACTGGCCGGATGACGTCGATCTCAGCGGAAGCGGACTTTCGAGCAACCCGCTCTTCATTCCCTTCGGAACCGGAGCCCCGGTCGCGAATGCGGGACGACTCCGTGACGATGCAGGGGTCGTCTACGGTGTGGGCAATCCCCGTGGCAACCCCGGATTCGGAGACACCCGTTGGCTTCGTGAAACCGAGCCGCGTCGCGTCGGGAATTACTACGGCGGTCCGTATGATTCCAACCCCGAGGCCCAGGATCCCTACATCGAACGCTACACCCACTGGACGCATCTGTCCTGGATCCCGACGGCCGAGAACGGCTGGCGCGTGTGCTACGACATCTCGAACGTGGCACCACTCGATCCGTACCGATTCGCGGCGGGCGACTACACCGACAATCCCGATCAGGACAACGGACCGGACTGGGGCTTCACGCTGAGCACCGTCTCGGTCGACGGTCCCGCTGGTGGCGATCGGCCCTACCACGATGCCGAATTCCCCGTGGCGATTCAGACGCCTTACGAGCAGTGGTATCCCAACGTGCTGCCGACTTCGATCGAAGGCCCCAACGTCCAGGGTTTCGTCGACGAGTTCCAGCGACGGCGCAATCTCTGGTTCAACACGCCCCGCGTCCACTTCGGTGACGCCGGCAATTTCGGTGCGATCCGAGTTTCGAACGATCTTCTGCCCAACTACATCGATCTCAACGGGCTGTTCGACAACGACGGTTTTCTGAGCACGCCCAAGGACGCCTTCGTTCGCGGCACCCAGCGAAACGTGGTCGAGCGCACCTTCTGCGACACGGACGGCGACGGTTTCACCGACAGTTTCTGGTTCGTGCCGCCGACTGCCGGACGGCCCGGTGTGAAGCAGGTGGTGGGGGTCTCGGTCATCGACAACAATTCGATGCTCGACATGAACGTCGCCACCGTCTTCGACCGCTGGTCGACCTCGGGCGCCACTCCGGCGGATGCCGCGCTGGTCAGTCGTCTCGGAGATCCGACCGGATCGGGGGGAGTCGATCTTGATGACTTCGACACCTGGACCGGTCTGCTCGGAGATCCCAAGAACAGGGTGAACGAAGGTTTCTACAAGACCGTCGGCATGAACATCGAGACACGTTTCGATTTCAACCGCTGGTACTCGGACGATTCGTCCGTCACGGCCCAGACGATGCTCAACGCACGTGGCGTCGACAAGCTGCTGCTCACCGACGACAACAGCGCCGGTCCCTTCTACGGTCAGTATCGAACCCTCGCCGGCATGGACGATCTGCCGGAACTCGGGGTTCGTGAACGCAAGCTCTGGAACAATCTGGTCCAGAACGACTTCACCGGGACCTGGGTCGATCCCAGCGAGAACGAGGCCGTCCCCTACGTGGCCGACCGGTTCGGGGTCAACGACGAGATCGAGCTTCGCGCCTTCTCCGGACTCAACCACCCGACGCGCTTCACCCGACTCGAAGGGGTGCTCGGCAACCACGTGACCGATGGGGATCTCAGTCTCTCCCCGCTGCGCTCGGACATCAACGTCGCTGAGACCGCGACTCTGCGTCAGGGCATCAGCGGAAACAGTCCCGGGGCGACCTCCGGTTCACTGATCAACGAGCAGCAGGTGCGTGACATGCGCCACCGCATGACCACCATCACCGGTGTGCGCAACGAGTACCGTCCGCTCTGGCTCTGGCAGACCCCGTATTTCAACCGTGAGTTCGACTATGACCGCGACTCCGAGACCTATGCCACCGGCGATCGCAACGATTTCGACGAGTACCAGACCCGTCGTCGCAAGATCGATCTGCGTCAGTCATTCCAGGGTGCCGGGGTCCAGGTCAACGATTCGAACTGGCTCGAGAACCGGCGGCTGTGGCTTGATGACCTTCAGGAGGTGATCTATCGATCGACCACGCTGATCGCGACCGATCCCTTCACCGGTCGTTCGATTCCTCAGGGTTATTTCACCGACTCCGGGTGGAGTCTCGACGACTCGGATGAACCCGCCCACGGTTCGACCGGGCAGAGCAAGTTCCAGAACGCCTATCTGAAGTCGCTGCGTCTGGCACCGAGCTTCGCCGCCAACATCGAGTCGTTTCGTGACGGTCCGAGCCCGTTCACGCCGAGCCCGAACACCCCTTCGAGCGACGGTCGTGACATCCTGATCGACCAGCCGATCCATCCACTCTTCGCGCTGCGACCTTCCACCTACGATCCCAACACCGGCGACTTCCTGCCCGACGTCGACCTCGATGGTGATGGTCAGGTCGAGCCCATGCGTGATGACGCCTACATCGGTTTCGAGAAGCAGCCGTTCATCATGCAGGCCTTCTACGGACTGATCTATCCCAAGAGTTCGCATGGCCAGGGTCCCGGCGGTTGCTGGGCCGAGGGCAGCGACATCCCGGCGATCGACTGCCCGAACGAGCAGGCACCCGCCTACTTCGCGAACGGCACCGGAGGCGCCACGTCCGCGACCGGTGAGAACTACGTCGACAGCAGCTCCAGACCCGCCATTCTGGTGGCGATCCAGCTCGGCAATCCCTTCGACGAACCGATCTCGCTCTACGACTATTCACTCAAGGTCGGAAACGCCGGCGGTCAGATCCCGTTCCGCCTGCTCGACTGCGCGCATCCCAACGCCCTCACTGAAGGGCATCTCAACAAGCGCTATTTCGCCGACCAGATCTACCTCGGTCCCACCGAGCCGGAAGCGCCCAGAAGTGCGGTCGTCTTCGCGTTGATCCGACCCGGCAACATCGGTCCACTCGATGATGCGGCCTTCGAGGAGACGTTCGGTCTTCCCTATCAGGAGATGAAGACCGCCTGTCTCGACTATCTCGATCTCGCGCCCGGTGAACTCTACGGGTACGAACCCGACATGCCGCTTTCCCGGCATGAGTCACTGGTCTTCGACGCCTCGTTGATCATGAGTGGCAAGACGCCCGAATCGATCTTCAGCACCGATGGCAATGGTTCCGGAAGTGCCGAGGAGCGTCCGCTCATCCAGCTGGTCAGGAACATCTATCCGCCCACCCTGCCCGACGGCACCGACGCTCCCGACGGGATCAACGTCATCGCGAACGTGGTGGTCGATCGCCTCCAGAACGATCGTGTCGAGGAGGAGGACGATCCCCGTCACAACGGCAACGAACTCGCACTCAAGTTCGAACGTTTCCTGACGGAGAGCGCGCCACCCGAGCGAGGCAACAACTTCGACCCTCTGGTCGGTGGTCGTTTCGAATGGGCCGGCATCAGATTGAACAACGACGACTTCTACTTCACCTGGGCGCACGTCTCGCGGTTCTGGGGCTGGGATGTCGATGCCAACGGTCTCTACGACATGAACGAGGTCTCGCCTCGATTCGTCTACAGCGTGACCTCCGAACCGATCTGCGCCTTCGAGAACGCGCCCGATCTCGATCGCACCCTCGGTGAGAGTGATTCCTTCGGTGCGCGCCCGATTCGTGGCAACACGCTTTCGCTCGCACAGTTCGAGACCGGTGGTCCCGACGACATGAGCAATCCATGGGCGACGCCCGTCGTCTACACGCTGCCGATCACCAAGATCCAGGACGGTGCACCTCTCTGGAAGTGGAACAACGGACCGCTCGGTGATTACGAACCCGGATACGGTCTCTGGCAGAGCCAGACCAGTCGTCCGGTCGCATGGGAGATTCGTGGCAAGCCCACCAACTTCCCGACCTGGACCGTGGTTGATCAGTCCGGTCAGACCGCCGTCTACGGCAAGGGTTTCCCGCTCGAGACCGTGCTCGGCAACAACGAGCTGCTGGTTCGCGAGCGCACCACCAGTCCGAACGGCACGCCCACCAATTTCGAACAGACCGACATCATTCCAATGGACCTCGTGGCTCAGGAGCAGGAGGAGTTCTTCAAGGGCTTCCGTGAGGACCTCTGGGCCTCGCCGCTCCAGATGCTGCTGAAGGACGCCGACTTCGAACAGATCGGTGAACTCAACCACGTCTTCCTCTGGGGGCCGGTGTTGAACTTCCCGCAGGGCGGATTGCCCGCAGGGGAGCTCGTTCCCGTGAAGCGGACCTTCTCGGAACTGATGACCAACGTCATCGAATTCGAGCGACCCACGCAGCAGGTCGTCGGCGGTCAGACGCTGTTCGTACCCGAGTGGTGGGGGATGGCGTCCAGCGGGCAGCAGCTTCCGTCCGACGAATATCCGGTGGGTGTGGGCGTCTTCGCGAACCGACTCGATCTCGGCCAGGGACGTCCCGCCGGTCTGGTCGCCTCGGCTGGTTCCAACGGCAAGGACCCAGGTCGTCCCTGGCGTCAGGTGCTCGGTGCGGGCAACCTCCTCGTCGCGGCCTACCGTCCGTTGCTTCCCGCCGGCGCCGGTCTCTTCGATGCCGTCACGGTCGATGGCATCGGCACCGCGCTCAACGACTACGACTACGACAACAGCGGGGATCTCTCTTTCGTCGAGCAGCTGGCCGCGGAGGAGAACCGATTCAACCTCGCTCGTGGTTTCACCGGCGAACCGACTCGCGGCATGATCAACATCAACACCGCACCGGTCGAGGTGATGCGTGCTCTGCCCCAGATGAGTCGCCTGATCTACAACGACTACTTCGCCTGGAATCATGGTGTGGGCAACCACAACAACAACAGCAAGGGCCGCAACCGTCGTTCCGCCCCCGTTGACATTCCCTACGGTGTGCAGAACGACATGCATGTGCGCTTCGCGGAAACGATCGAGCGATACCGCCTCGGGGACGTTTTCAATCGTGATGGAGGACTCGCGGCTGCGGGTGATCTGGAATCTCTTCCGACCTACGCGGACCGTGGTTTCCGTGGCATCGATCAGCCGGATGCGGTCGACTTCCCGACCATTCTCAATGGTGATCCGAACAATCAGTTCTACGGCTTCTTCCCCGGGATGCGGAACGATGAAGGCATCGTCTCGCTCGGTGAACTTCTGACGATGAGTCGGACGCAGTTCGACGAGAACCAGATCCAGAGCGGTTTTCCGATCGACCTGGTCGGTTCGAAGGAGTGGGAGGGCAAGAGCGCCTCGGTTCGTTCGTTCGCGAACGACCCCTACGAGCTGTCCAGGCTCGGTGGTGTTCAGTACGGGCTCGGGTATCCGAATCCACAGATCAATGAAAACGTGTCTCTCGACTACGTTCGTGAACGCTACCGACTCGGATGGCGCGGCTTCAAGTCGGACGAGGACACCTCGAGCGGCTACTCGATTCCCGTGCAGAATCAGGCAGATGCCAGGCTCTCGACCGATCGCAACACCGAACGCCTCAACCTGAACTGGTTGCGTGGCATCGGAAACGCACCCGAGAAGGTGTTCCGTCCCGACAACGTCGGGGGTGACGCCGAGGAAGCGGCGCTTCTCTTCAGCGGCATCGCGAACATGCTGACCACGCGAAGCGACGTCTTCACCGTCTACTTCAAGGTGCGCACCTTCTCGCAGGATCCGACCACCGGACTCTGGGATGCGACCGACAAGGATCGCATCATCGACGAGAGCCGTTACATGATGGTGATCGACCGAAGCTCGGTCTCGACGCCCAGCGACGAGCCGAAGATCCTCGCCTTCACCAAGGTTCAATGAGACCCCCGGTGTCTCAGCGGCCGACAATCCAGTGATACATCCGCCCGTGTCTTGCCACGCTCATCCGCTGACAGGGCGCGGGCTTTTTTCGGAACTCCGTTTTTTCGGACCTTCCAACTCCTCGCCGACGTATGGTTTTCTGACCCGTTCGTTTCGGGTCGCGCGGTCTGGGGAGGCTCTGAGGGCGTTTTCGCTCTTTCAGGCGTGTGAGCGCCTGATTTGGACCTTCGGATACCGCATCAGGGGCTTGCAGCCTGTCAGGATGCGGTCATAGTCAAGTGTGGCGCCATCGTTCCATCCGGGACGTTCTCGCGCCGACCGGACCTCATCCGGACAGGAGATCTCGATGCTGGAATATGTGAAGATCAGTTTCGCCCGCCCGTTGTGCATGCTTGCCTTCGGAGTGCTGGTGTCGAGTTCGTTCTCCGGTGGGGTGCACGCGATGCAGTCCGTGCATGCGAAGGACATCGACCGTCCTTCCGCACCGATTCAAAGCGAGGCGACCGATCGCATCATCACGCTTGATCTCTCACGCCCCTCCGGTGACTCGACGAGAGACGGCGGGTCCACGACGCCTCGGCTCGATGCCGAGTTCATCGATCGTCTTCAGGTCGGTGAGACCCTGCGTTTCACCGCGCCGAGGGCACGCTTCTCCAAGCGAAGTGACGTGCTGACGTTGAAGGTCGACACCCGCCGCATTCTCGGTCACCAACGCGTGGCCGTCGTCCTGAAGGACGCCGATGGGGGCGAGGCGCATGCTCAGTTCATCCTGCGCAACGGTGCCGTCGCGGCCGCGCTTCACACCGGCGACGGTGCCTGGTGGCGACTGACGGAGGCGCCCGGTTTCGCGATGCTGGTCGAGCCGATGAACAGTGACGATCTTCCGCTCTGCGAGGGTGCCACCAGAAACCCCGCGCAGGTCGGTGAGCTCTCCGACCTGATCGACCCCGCCGATCATCTGCATGATCCGACCGAGGGCGGTCTCGCTGGAGACGGTCCTTCGCTCGGGCCTCTCTGTTCCGGTGGATGCAGCTCGACCACGATCGACCTCGCGATCTTCTACACCCAGAACACCGTGCTCGGAACCGGCAGCCCGCTGGTCGTCGAAGCACTGTGCGAACTCGGAGTCCTGCAGGCGAACACCGGTTTCGAGAACTCCGATTCGACCACCCGGGTGCGCATCGTCTACCTCGGCGAGGTCGATTACGACGACTCGGTCGAGAGTGGTCATCTCGATCATCTGGCCAATCCCGACGACGGGTACATGGACGAAGTGCAGGGGATCATGCAGGCCGCCGGTGCGGATGCCGCCTCGCTGATCGTCGAATACGACGAGGGCTGGTGCGGTGTCGCCTACCTCTTCAACCCCTTCGGGCCTCAGTACCACGCCAACTCGCGCTTCTGTCTCGGTGGATTCGTGCTCGCGCACGAGCTGGGCCACAACCTCGGCGCCTGTCATGCCGAGGGTGACGGAGGAGGCTGCGAGAACGGTGGCATCTTCGGCTTCTCGAACGGATGGCGTTTCACCGGTGATTCCGGAAACCAGTACCGCACGATCATGGCCTACTCGCCCGGAACCCGGATCCCTCATTACTCGAACCCCTACATCCTCTATCAGGGACAGCCCACCGGTGAGGAGATCGAGGAGGTTCTGAAGGATGAATACGAAGGTGCCGACAACATCACCACCATGAACATCGTGACGCCTTTCGCCGCGGAGTGGGCCTGCGTCTCCGCCGGCACCTCGACGGTGAAGATCCTGCCCTCGAATCCGGTCGAACTGGATCTCTTCGGAACCGTGATCGCGATCGAGAACGGACAACCGATCATCGGTTCCTATCTGTCCGACGAAGGTGATGAGAACACCGGCGCCACCTACCTCTATCGAACCTCCGATCCGGAACTCGATGGCCTCTGCGATCCGAATCCGTACACCGGATTCACACCCGAGACCTGCTGGATCCAGGACGGCAAGGCGCCCATCCTCGAATCACGTCCCGTCGACGGCATGGGCAGGTCGGTCTCGGCCCAGAACGGCCTGCTCGTGAGCGGCGCGCCGTTTCGAGACCTCTACGAGCTCGAGGAGAACGACGCCACCGGAGAGGACGAACCGGTTCTCCAGAACGAGAACTGCGGTGCGGTCTTCGTGCACGCCAGTGACGGCGACACTTCATGGTGCCTCTCTCAGGAGATCTACTCCGAGGAACCCACCGATGAATTCCGTTTCGGAAACGTGGTCGCCACCGACGGAACCACCATCGCGGTCACGAGCGAGCGGTACGACGACATCGCCGGAACCACTTTCTACAACGGTTCGGTCGAACTCTTCAGCTACGACCCGGCCTTCGACAACGGCGAGGACAGCAACGGTGATCCTCTGGATCCCGGAGCCTGGGCGTTCGATCAGCGTCTGGAACCGGATCTGAGTCTGACATCGCAGTTGGTCGGCTACGGAGACGTTCTCGCGATCAGCGGTTCCCATCTCGCGGTGGGAGCGCCCGAGACCTCCGACGCACGCGGGCTGGTCGCCATGTATCGACTGGTCGGCGACGAATGGCTCTTCCTCGAGAAGCTCACTGAGAATTCGCTCGGTGCCGGCACCATGTACGGAGCGTCCGTGTCCATCTCGGGCGATCGCATGATCATCGGCGCACCAGGTGCCGATGACGGTGATGGTCTCATCTTCGTCTATGAATTCGACGGTCTCCAATGGAACGAGGTCTGGAGCATCGGGCCGCTGCTGGGTGACGAGGGCGCCGCCTTCGGAACCTCGGTCGCCATCGACGGGGATCGTCTCGTGATCGGCGCGCCGCTCAGCGACATCAGCGAAGTGGTCGATTCCGGTGCGGCGTTCATCGCCAAGAAGGTCGAGGAATCATGGTTCATCGTCGATCAGCTCTATGCCTTCGATGGCGAGACCAGTGACCAGTACGGCATGTCGGTCGCGCTCGAGCAGGATCTGGTGCTGGTCGGTGCCGGCTACGACAACGACAACGGCATCCAGTCCGGGTCGGCCTACGTGTATCCCTTCGCGCCGCTCTTCGACTGCAACTTCAACGGCTACGGGGACGAATACGAGATCGAACAGGGCATCTCGGATGACAACAACGGAAACGACATTCCCGACCCCTGCGATTGCTCCGGCGACCTCAACTTCGACGGATTCGTCGATGGTGTGGATCTCTCGCTCCTCCTGAACAACTGGGGGCTCACCGGACCCGCGGTGCTCGGTGACATCAATCGAGACGGCGTCGTGGACGGCGCGGACATCACCTCGGTCCTGATCTTCTGGGGCGAATGCATACTCTGATGCGAGTGTCGTGATCAGGTCCCGGCGAACTGTCCCGCGTAGAGTTCCGCGTAGCGTCCGTTGGCCTGCATGAGTTCTTCGTGGGTGCCGTCCTCGAGAATGCATCCCGACTCGATGAAGAGTATCCGGTCCGCGTCCCTGATCGTCGAAAGACGATGTGCGATCACGAAGCTCAACCGTCCCGTCATCACCTCGTCGATCGCCGCCTGGATGAGGGTCTCGGTCTCGGTGTCGATCGACGAGGTGGCTTCATCCATCACGAAGATCTGCGGATCCGCGAGCAGCGCCCGGGCCAGGGAGATCAGCTGTCGCTGGCCGGTGGAGAGGAGCTCTCCGCCCTCACCCACATCGTGTTCATAGCCGTCGTCGAGTCGTTCGATGAACTCATGCGCACCCGCCTGGCGCGCGGCGTTCCTGACGGCCTCGTCGTCCGCCTCGAGTCGGCCGTATCTGATGTTCTCCATGATCGTCCCGGAGAAGAGGTGGGGGACCTGCTGCACGATTCCGAACTGGGCCTGCCACCACTCCAGCGAACGATCCCGGAAGTCGACGCCGTTGATGAGGATCCGTCCTTCGTTGGGTTCGTAGAAGCGCGCGGCGAGATTGACGATCGTCGACTTGCCGCCGCCGGTGGGGCCGACCAGAGCGATCGATTCACCCTTGCGCACCGTGAGGTCGAAGTTCTCGAGGATCGGTTCCTCCGGTTTGTAGTGGAAGCGGATGCCGCGAAACTCGATCGTCTCGACCACCTGTTCGCCACCGTCGGGCGGTCCGTCCGTACCGCGTGCCGCCTCGAGTCGAGCGAGCACCTCGGGCGAGTCCTTGATCGAGGGGACCTCCTCGAGCAGTCCCTGCACCCGCTCCGCGGCGGCCTGAGCGGACTGCAGATCGGCCAGTCTCGCCGAGAGTTCCTGGATCGGCATCGAGAAGAGGATGGCGTATTCCATGAAGGCGATCAGCATGCCGATGGACAGTCCGGTTCCGGTTTCAAGTTGCACGCCACCCTTCCACAGCGCGATGCCGACCCCGATCGATCCCAGCACCGCGACGATGGGCAGAAACACCGCGGCTTGCAGGGCGTTGCGCATGCTGTGCCCCCGCATGGCGTCGGCGAGACCGTCGAACTCATCCAGATTCTGACTCTCGCGATTGAGACTCTTGGTCGTTCGTATGCCGTTGATCGATTCGCTGAAGCTGGCGGTGATCGCGCTGTTGGTGCGACGCATGTCGCGTGAGCTGGCCAGCATCCTGCGCTTGAAGATCCAGGTCGCGATCACCAGCGGAGGCACGATCGCCATCGTCCACAGCGCGAGCTGGAAGTCGATGATCATCATCGCGGTGCAGATGCCGATCAGCATCGTCGAACCCCAGAAGATGTCCAGCAGCACCCAGGGCATGCGATCGCTGACCTTCGCGCAGTCGCTGGTGACTCTGGTGACCAGCCATCCGGTGGGTCGCACGTCGAAGAACGAGAAGGGGAGTTCCTGCAGACGCTGGAAGCATCCGTTGCGCAGGTCGTAGGCGACGCCGGTGGCGAGTTCTCCCGCCGCCTTGATGAAGAGCCAGACCGTGAAGGCGAAGATCATCATCATCGCCATGAAGATGCCACCCATCACCAGCAGTCGATTCGTGACGCCCTGTTCGATCGCCTCGTCGATCATCATCCCCGTGAGCGGCGGAAGGGAGGCTTCGACGATCGCGAGTCCGAATCCGGCTCCGCACATGGTGAACGCCATGCGGCGGTGCGGTTTCAGGTGTTTGATGAAGTTCATCCACAGGCGCAGGTCGATCGCACCCGAGCGTTCGTCATCGAGACCGGGGTCGTGCGTCATCACGCACCTCCCGTCTCGACGATGTCATCGGTCTCGAGATCGGACTGGATCGTCCAGATGCGGCGATAGAGTCCCGGTTGATCGATCAGTTCCTCGTGGGTTCCCTGCTGGGTCACCCTCCCGGCCTCCAGCACGAGGATCCGGTCGGCGGTCCGGATGGTCGAGAGGCGATGTGCGACCAGGATCGTGGTCTGACGTCCGTGTCGTCGTTCGATCGCGGAGAGAATCTGATGCTCCGTACGGGTGTCGACCGCGCTCAGAGCGTCGTCGAGAATCAGGATGTCCGGTCTCTGGATCAGTGCGCGGGCGATGGCGACTCTCTGGCGCTGTCCGCCTGAGAGGGTGAGTCCACGCTCGCCGACCATGGTCTCGTATCCCTGATCGAAGCTTCTGATCGAGTCATGGATGCAGGCGTCCATCGCCGCGGCTTCGATGGGGTCGTTGTCCAGATCGGGACTCGTGATCGCGATGTTGTCCCGAATCGATCTGGAGTAGAGGAAGGGCTGCTGCATCACCGCGGCGATCCTCGAACGGACATGACTGCGTTGCATGCGATCGATGGCCACGTCACCGATCGAGATCACGCCGGCGTCCGGATCGTGCAGTCGAAGCAGAAGGTCGACGATGGTGGTCTTGCCGCAACCGGCGGGTCCGATCAGGGCGACGGTCTCCCCGGGAGCGATGGTGAAATCGATTTCGTCGAGCACCGGAAGATCGCCGTGATGAAGCGACACGTTTTCGAACCGGATCGCACCGTCGAGCGTCTCCGGATCGCATGGCTCTTCGGGTGATGATTCGATCGGTCGCTCCAGCACCTCGTCGATTCGACCGATCGCGACCAGTGCCTTTCCGAATTCAGCGAGAATTCTTCCCAGCATGCGCACCGGCCACAGGAACATGTTGACCACCGAGATGAAGAAGTAGAACGTTCCGATCTCCAGCGACCCCTGGGTCAGCCACCAGAGTCCGAAGCCGATGACGAGCCCCTGCTGGCAGAAGCAGAGTGCGTCCGAAAGCGACCAGAACCGCGCCATCAGACGGTAGAGGTCGTTGTCACGGTTTCGATGGATGGCGTTGTGTCCGTCGAACCGCTCGCTTTCGAACGACTGTCGTGCGAAGGATCGCACCACTCGCACGCCGTTGAGATTTTCGTTGACCGTGGCGGTCAGGCGGGCTTCCGCCTTCTCCTTCTCGAGGAAGCGGGTGCGCATCCGATTGAAGAAGCTGTAGGAGAAGATGGCGATCGGTCCCACCAGCACCAGTGAGATCACCGCCATCCGCCAGTCGAGCGCGAACATCAGTGGCAGCGGCACCAGCAGCATCGCGAAGGCCCGGCCGATCATCGTGATCTGTTCACTGAGAAAAAGACTGACGGTGTCGACGTCCGAGGAGCATCGTTGCAGGAGGTCGCCGCTTTCGAGTGACTCATGGGTGCGGCAGGGGAGCTTCTGCACGTGATCGTAGATGTCGCTGCGCATGCGACGTGCGATGTTCTGGGCCGCGCCGGCGGCGAAGCGTTGTCGCAGGTGCACGCAGACACCCGCCGAGAGCGCGAGGGCTCCGATGAGCAGCGCGGGACGCCACAGCTGCCGGCCGACCTGTTCGATGCCCCCGAGTCCGTCGATCACGGCTCGTGAGATTCCCGACGCCTTGTCCGGGTCGTCGTTGAAGACCACGTCGAGCACGGCCTGAGGCACCAGTGGAATCAGATAGATCAGCAGCGTGCCGCCGATGAGCGCGGTCAGCGCCAGGCCGTACCGCATGCGTTCACTGAGCAGCAGCGCGCGGATGAGTCGGAATTGGGTCGAAAAATTGGCCATCGAGAGACGGAATCAACGTCTGAATTCTGGTTCAGTGGACGATGACACGATCCTTTCAAAGCACGCCGAAGCGGGCATTGTCACCGAGATCCTCGGCGATTCTGAGCAGCTGATTGTATTTCGCGGTGCGATCGCTCCGGCATGGAGCACCGGTCTTGATCTGACCGCAGTTGGTGGCGACCGCGAGATCGGCGATGGTGGCATCCTCGGTCTCTCCGGAGCGATGACTCATCACCGCTCGGTAGTCGTTGCGATGCGCCAGGTCGACCGCGCGGAAGGTCTCGCTCAGCGTCCCTATCTGATTCACCTTGATCAGGATCGCGTTGGCGCAGCCCTCGTCGATGCCTCGTTGGAGGAATGCCGGGTTGGTCACGAAGAGATCGTCACCCACCAGCTGAGTGGTTTCGCCGAGCCGCTCGGTGATGGTTCGCCAACCGCTCCAGTCGTCCTCGGCCAGTCCGTCCTCGATCGAACGGATCGGCCACCGTGCGCACCATTCCGCCCACAGGTCCACGAGTTCGTCGCTGCCGATGATGCGTTGAGGATCGCTGCTGAAGAAGCAGTAGCCCTCCTTGCCCTGCTTGGCGGCCTCGTTCCAGAGTTCGCTCGTCGCGGGGTCCAATGCGATCTGGATCTGATCCCCGAGCGTGTAGCCCGAGCCTTCGACCGCGACCGCGATGAGCTCGAGGGCCTCCTCGTTCGATTTGAGATCGGGTGCGAAGCCGCCCTCGTCACCGACCGCGGTGGAGAGGCCGCGGTCGTGCAGCACCGTGCGGAGGTGATGATAGATCTCGACGCCGGCTCGAAGCGCCTCTTCGAATCGCTCGAAACCGACCGGTTGGATCATGAATTCCTGGAAGTCGACCGTGTTGTCCGCGTGCTTCCCGCCATTGAGAATGTTCATCATCGGACATGGCAGATGATTCGCCGAGGTTCCGCCGAGGTATCGGTAGAGCGGGAGTCCCGCGGATGCGGCGGCGGTGTGCGCGACCGCCATCGAGACGCCGAGCAGGGCGTTGGCCCCGAGGTTGCCCTTGTTCTCGGTGTCGTCCAGTTCGATGAGGAGTTGATCGATCGCCTCCTGGTCGCTCGGATTGAGACCGATCAGTTCGGGGGCGATGATCTCATTGACGTGTGCCACCGCCTTGCCCACGCCCTTGCCCATCCAGCGGGACGTGTCGCCGTCCCGGAGTTCGACGGCTTCGTTCTCCCCCGTGGAGGCGCCGCTGGGAACGGCCGCTCGTCCACCCGTGCCGTCTTCGCAGATCACTTCGCATTCGAGGGTCGGATTTCCACGTGAGTCGAGGATCTGTCGGGCGTGCACATGTTCGATGGGAAAGCTCATGGTGTTCTCTCGAAAAAGGGGTGTGTGATCTGTCGTGCAGTCTATGTCTGCCCGGCTTTTCATGCCCGTCGAGCGAGCGGATGATTCAGTCGACCGGTGCCGGCCAGGTCGGACTGCGTCCCTCCAGAACCGCCCAGATGTCGTGGACCACATCACTCATCCGCGCCATGGCGGTCTCGGTCCGGCTGGCGAGGTGGGGCAGCAGGTGGGCGTTGGCGAGTTCGAAAAGCCGGTCCCCCGGTGGCGGTGGTTCCGGATCATGGACATCCAGGTAGGCGCGCATCCGGGTTCGTTCCTCGAGCACGCGGCGCAGTGGATCGTGCTGCATGACGAATCCTCTGCTGGTGTTGATCAGGACGGCGTCATCCTTCATCCGTTCAAGCAGAGCGTCACCGATCAGCCCGCGGTTGGCTCGTCTGCCATCGACGTGGATCGTCAGCACGTCTGCCTCGGCGAAGAGTTCCTCGATCGACACCATGCTCGCTCCGTGGCGACGCTCGTCGGGGATCGTTTCCAGATCCGTGGCGATCGTCTCGAATCCAAGGGCCGAGGCGAATCCCGCGACCGTCGACCCGATCCGTCCCATTCCCAGGATTCCAAGGGTCAGTTCATCGAACTGCCGGTCTGCGACCAGAGTCTTTCTGTGCTGGCTCCATCGGCTGCGGTCTTCTGATTCATGAAGGTAGAGCCTCGGCCTCAGGGCATCGCACAGCAAGGCGATGACGTATTCCGAAACGGCGTGGGTGCTCGAAGCGGGCGCATAGACGACTTCGACGCCGCGATTCCGGCACGCGGCGACATCGATGTTGTCCACCCCCACGCCGGCACGGCCGACGACCTTCAGGCGCGGCAGGCGATCGAGCAGGCGCTCGTCGACGTCGGTGTAGGTGCGCACCAGGAGGGCTTCGATTCGAGGGGCGAGCTGCTCGAACGAAGGGTCGTCCGTCCCCGCGGCGACCACCTCGCAACGCTCCTCGAGCCATTCCCGTGCGGCTTTGCCAATGGTTTCAGTGTGGACGACTAGTGGATGTGTTCCCATCACGATCTCCGACGTGCAGGATACTCGTTCCAACGCCTCGCGGATCACCGATCGAAGGGATGATTTTCATGAACAAGACGGAAGTGGCCGAACTCATCGCTCGTGATCTGGGGTGCTCTCGCGCCTCTGCATTGAAGACCATCGATACCGTCCTGCAGGGTCTCGAGTCCGCGATCTCGCAGTCCGATTCGGTCACCCTCTCCGGCTTCGGGCGGTTTTCCCGAAAAGAGCGCGTGGGGCGGATCGTGCGCAACCCAGCAACTGGAGAGCCGATGACCGTCGAACCCTCGATTTCGGTGGGATTTCGGCCGGGTTCGAGACTGAAAAAAGTCGTTCAAGGAGACGACAGTCCGAGAACCCATGGCCGCTGAGGTCTGTGAGGGCAGGTCCGAATGATCTGGTGACGCAGTCTGCGCATCCCCAAAGATTCTTACTTCAGACGGGGTCGAAAGCGTCCGATCACACCAGCATGCCGCACTTTTCGCGGCCTGCCAGGAGGCGGACAGATGGATAAAGCAAGTGTCATTGGAGTCATCCTTGGAATCGTGGTGTGCATCGGCACCGGGTTCCTCATCGTCAATCATGGCGGTTCATGGGGCATGTTCTGGTCCCTCAAGGGTGTGGTGATGGTCTTCGGTGGAACCATCAGCGTCGTCTTCATGGCGATGCCGATGGACAAGTTGAAGCAGGTCCCCAGCTACATCAAGCGGTTCATGTCGAACAAGCAGATGGGGCTCTCCGAAACCGTCGAGAAGATGGCGATGCTCAGTGACAAGGCTCGTCGTGACGGGATCCTCGCACTCGAAAACGAAGTCGAGCAGCTCGAGGACCCCTTCCTTCAGCAGGGACTGAAGATGGCAGTGGACGGTTCCGATGCGCACGTCATCGAGACCACCATGCGCATGGAGATCATGGCCATGCAGGAACGGCACAAGTCGGGCAAGAAGTTCTTCGACCTGATCAAGCTCTACGGACCCGGTTACGGGCTGGCGGCGACCTTGATCGGTCAGATCGGCATGTTCGGGAGTCTCGGGACCGGTGGCGTCGAGGAACTCGGCGCGATGCTTGCCGTGGCCGTGACCGCCACCCTCTATGGAACCCTGCTGGCGAACGCGGTGGCCGGTCCCATGGGCGACAAGCTGTCACTGCGCTCGGGCGAGGAGATCCTCAGCAAGGAGATGATGCTTCAGGGCGTCCTCTCGATCCATGCCGGAGACAATCCCCGTGCGACCTTCGAGAAAATGCTGGCATTCGTGCCCAGGCAGCAACGTCTTCGTCTGAAGGCCGCGGCCTGATCCGTCCCCCACGGCGCGAACCGTCACACCCCCAACCGTTTCCGGAGTCTTCCGATGCCCGATTACAACGACAGTGATTTCGACCGGAGTCACGATGACGAGCACGTTCCGCATGGTGCCATGATGGCCCACGCCACCGGCGGTGGGCACGACGACGAGCACGAGGGTGCGCCCGAATGGCTCATCTCGTTCGCGGACATGGTCATGCTGATCATGGGTTTCTTCGTGATCCTCTTCGCATTGAACATGGCGCCTCCGAAGACCGCGGGCGCCGGGGGGAACTCGGAGGGACAGGGCAGCGACATGGTCTCCTTCGATCGATGGGCTGAATTCGTCTGGAACACCCGGGCGGCTTTCGGCAACCCCATCGATCTGAACACCACGGATCCCGAGCTGCGCAAGGTCGTCGACTGGTACTACTCCAACGGTCCCGGTCGCGCACAGGACGAAGGCGAGCCCGGAGAACGGGAGGAGATTCATTCCCCTCGCGACGCTGGTGAGCATTCGCTCATGATCGATCTCAAGTTCGGTCACGATTCGCAGCATCTCACCGACGAGGGGCTGGATCGGATCCAGCGACTGGCTCGCCAGGTTCGTGGGCTCCCCATGGTCATCGAAGTCCACGGGCACGCCTCGCGCGGAGAAGCGGGCGACGATACCGAAGCCGGTCTGGAACTTTCCTTCGAACGCGCCATGGCGGTCTCGAGAGCCCTGGTGGCCGATGGCGTCGACTGGCGGAGAATCGAGATCGTCGCCGCGGGTGAGAACGAGCCCTTCACGGATCATCCTTCGAACTCGATCGAGGACGCTCCGAATCGGCGAGTCGAGATCCGGGTCACGAACCGACATGCCGTCGAGCCCGTGCGCACCGTCCCCGTGGATGCGCCCTGAGGCGCGTTTCGCCGCTTTGTGCGGGTCACATGGGACCGATATTGCCCCGGTTTGCCATTTGTTTCTGGCCAGTCCTGAATTCAGGTCATAGTTTTGAAGTGCCCCACGAAGGGTTCCGGGACCGGGCACGAAGTGTGCCGACCTCATTCACGAGTCACTCCGAGGATGACCAGACATGACCATCAGACATCAGCTCATGTTGTCCGCCACCGCCGTGTTGTTCGGCATGTCCATTCAGCAGACGCTTTCGCATGCGGAGACGGCCGAGGAGGTTCGTGAAATGATCGGGCTCAACTCGCTCACGGAGCGACTTGGTGCCGGACAGGTTCCCACGGGTTCGGGCATCGGAATCCTTCAGGCCGAAGCCTCGGAAGGCGGGGCCAACTGGGGTCCTGATACCAGTCTTCCGGAATTCAGCGGCAAGTCCTTCGTGTTTCCCGCGGGGGCGCCGGGCGTGAGCACTCATGCCACGAACGTCGGTCGCTGGGCCTACGGTTCGAACTGGAGCATCGCTCCCGACATCACCGACATCTATGTCTACGAGGCCGGCAGTTTTCTCTTCACCGGATATCTGCGAACCGGGCAGGGGAGTCTCGCCCCTCTGAGTCCGCCGGATTCCTCGATCCGAGTGATGAACCACAGCTGGATCGGACAGTTCGGCAACAGCAACGACAATCAGGCGGTGAATCGTTTCGACTACGCCGTCTTGCGCGACAACCTCATCGCCATGAACGGCCGTGCCAACGATGCGGGGTCCGACAGTCGACTCTTCGCGTACGCCTTCAACTCGTTGACCGTCGGAACCACCAGCGGAACGCATGCGACCGCGGACACGCCATCAAACTTCGATGGTCCCGGGCGCATGAAGCCCGACGTGATCGCTCCCGGCGGTCTCAGCAGCTATTCGACCGCGGTCGCGTCCGCGGCCGCAGCCGTCATCTTCGAGACCATCGAACTCGATCCCATCCTCGCCGCGGATCCACTGGCCTCCAGGCTGCCGATCATGAAGTCGGTTCTTCTCGCGGGTGCGAGTCGTGAGGGTGATTGGACCAACAATCCCGTCGACGGTGCGACCGAT
>CABYSN010000006.1 GCA_902521645.1 Planctomycetota bacterium | reverse complement strand
GGACTCATCACTCAGTTCAGCCATTCCGCGGCTGATTTCTGAAAGGCCAGTCGATCTCCGGACTTCCATGCAGCGACCGTCTTGTCCATGTTCTGATCCGTCACCCCGCTCGTGAGTTGATGGAGGACGATCGATTGCTGGAGCGCGATCGTGAAACTGGTCCTGCTTGCCATGTCCTTCTGGATCGATTCCCAGTTCTCGTCGGCGGAGCGTATCACCAGTTCCAGGCTGGGTGAGATCGTGGTCTGGAAGCTCTGTCTCATGCTTCCGGTCAATCCGATGAACTGGGAACGAAGCATGAGGATCATCGGTGCGATCGCTCTTGAAAGTCCGCTTTCGTTCTCGGAGGCCATTCTCGAAAGTGTCATGTCGAGGATCTTCGCCTCGTTTTCCAGGGCTTTTTCTCGGATGTCATCGGGGATCTTTCGATTTCCGGTGATCGCGGACATCGCCTCGAATTCCCTTTGAACAACGGACCAGCGTCCTGCCTCGTTCACCGCGTCCAGAATCGAACGCATGATCGAGTTGTACTGTCGTGGTCGGATCATTTCAGGCGACGTCGTCTTCAGGGAGATCGCCAGCATCGATGCGGCGGCGTTCCTTCGTGCGTCCGTCTGGATCCCCTCGCCTCTGGTGTCCGCCAGGATGCGGGCCAGCATCTCATTGGTCTCACCGGTTCGAATGAATGCCAGTACCTGAAAGACGTTGGACAGATTGAAGGCGCTCGTTTCTTCGGGGTTCTTCAACATGCTTTCGGTATTGCTGATGAAGGTCTTGCCGAACGCCTCTCGAAAGACGTTGCTGGTTCCCGCTCTCAGGAGAGGTGCGATCAGGTTCTTTCTGGCCGCGACCACCTTGTCGGCCGTGTCTGATGCCAGATCCGTGGTGTTGGATTCGATGAAGGACTCGAGCTGTCTGGTCTGGTCACCCGTGAGAGGGCTGGTCGTCCTGCTGAACGAGGTGACATCCTGAGCTTCGGCCATCCGGCTTTGAATCATGAAGAGTGCGAGGAATGCGGCCAGGCTGGTCGTGAGGATCGTTCGTGCTTTCGTCATCTTCATTGGGTCCGATTCATGTACGTGCCGGGTTTGGTCTGGTGACCGCCAGGAGGTTATTCAGGCCGGTCGTTCTCAAACCGACATTCTAGCGTTTCTCACAGCCTTGAAACTACTGCCATGGGCTTACGATTGTCAACGAGTGCGGGTAGACTTCACCCTCCTCGCCTGCATGTCGAGATGTCCCATTCCGCCTTCCTCCCACATCACTGGATGGATCAAGATCAAAATGCCAGTTTTCGAGTCGATTTGGGTGAAAATACTCTGCCTCGCCGCGGCCTCGGCAGTGCTGTTCAGTGGGATGCCTTCCATGGCCTTCGCGCAGGATTCGGACGAAAAGCTCGATCCCCAGCAGGTGGTCGACATGCCGGTTCCCTCCGAAATCAATGATCAGCTCAGTGATTTCTTCGTCCAGTCCTCCAATCTGGTCGGTTCCGGAAACAGTCGTGCGGGCGCCCAGCTTTTTCACATCGACGTTCTGAGGATCTTTTCGGAGCTTGCCGTCGAGCTGAATCCGGAATCTCTTCCAGCCTGGCAGTTGTACCTGCAGACCTATGGTCTGGTCGATCCGGACGCGGAGGGGACGGATGCGGCGAAATCGGAGGCTTTCAAGGCGATCTCCCGACTTGATCCGGGAGATGAAGTGATCCGGCTTCAGCGTCTGCTTTTTCTCATCGGTCAGAAGCAGACTGAAGAGGAACGGGTGCGCAACTACGAAGTCCTTCTCAAGCCCGCCAGCATCGAGATCATCGGTACCAAGGTCGCGGCACGCCTGGCCTTCTCGCTCGCGCAGCTCCTCTATCGAACGGGAGACATCGAGGGCTACCTCAAGCATCTGGCTCGAGCCATCGAACTCGATCCATACTTCCCCGATGCCACGATCCAGGCTGCCGGGTACATCGA
This sequence comes from Planctomycetota bacterium, assembly GCA_902521645.1. Classification (GTDB taxonomy): domain Bacteria; phylum Planctomycetota; class Phycisphaerae; order Phycisphaerales; family SM1A02; genus UBA8087. The sequence goes on along the minus strand of CABYSN010000006.1, from coordinate 39,344 downwards.
TGCATCCGATCCCGAAGCCAAGGTCGAGTTGTTGATCGCAGCCTTGATCGCCAATCCACTGGAAGCGATCTTCGCCGCTGAAATCGGAGCGCTTGCACTTGATGTCGGAGATTTCAGGAGTGCCGCGCGCATGATCGGTCTGGCCCGATCCAGCGTTCAAGCTCAGGGGCAGGATCTCAGTGATTATGCACTTCTTCAGGCACGATCCCTCTGGGGTGCAGGCCGGCTCGAAGAAGCTGAACGCGTCCTCTCTCAACTCGATCTGTGGATGAAGAAGACGGTGCAACGAGAGGCCAAGGCCGAGGAACCGTCGATCACCGATGCCGAGCTTCAGGATCTGCCGGTGCCCCTCGATTCATCGTTGGCTCTTCTTCAGTCCGTCATGCTGCTGGAATCCGGCGACAAGCAGAAACACCGGACCTTCGTCGATGAGACCCTCGTCGCCTACGTCCTCTCCCTCGAATCCGATGCTCTCGACTATTCGAACGACCCTCAGGCGATGGCGGCGAGATCCGAAAGCCTTCTGGAGATGATCGCCTTCGCCGCATGGCAGGGTGAAGATGTCGAAGTCATCGGCCTGCTCGTCGATGAGCTTTCGGAACTGGTCGAGCTCTCCGACGCCCAGGTCGTGATGTACGAGGGCTGGAAGGAGATCGCGCTCGGCCAGTACGACTCGGCTCTCGATATTCTCGGTTCGATAAAGGAAGAGGACCGGGATGTTCTCGTGTTGCTGGGCCTCTCTCTGGCGAATGAACGTCTTGGAAACATCAAGAGTTCGGCTCGGCTCTGGCTCCAGATCGTCGACGATTCGCCCGGTTCCCTGATCGGGATCTGGGCGCGCAACCGTCTTGAATCGGCCCTTGAGACCAAAGTCCCCCGAACGGAGCAGGCGAATCGTCTTTCCGCTCTGATCTCCGGTATTCCATCCGCCGTGGACCGGATCCTTCTCAACAGGGAGCGCGCCTATTCGATGCTGATCGAGCCCGTGGCGGATCCGATCGGACCCTTCGCGCCATTTCGATATCGCCTGACAGTCCGCAATCGAAGTGGGATACCACTTGCAATCGGACCCAACGCACCTCTTCACGGGCAGGTCGCCTTTCTTCCGAACTACACCGTGGTGGGCATGCGGGGCGGGATCGAGACGACCAACGTGGTCGAGAGCATCGGTCGCAAGTTCAGCATCGAACCTTCCGAAGTGCTTGAATTCGATGTGAACCTCTCGACATCCCAACTCGGTCGGGCCTTGAATTCCGCGAGGCTCAAGGGCGCGAACGTCGGTCTGAGAATCATCTCGAACTTCGACTACAACCTCGCGGCCTCCAAGGTCGTTCCCGGTCTGTTCAGCAGCGTCGCCACTTCTTCGCTTCTACGCGTCGACGGCGTCCCCATGGGAAAACCCTGGCGACGTGATGCGCTCTCCTCCGCGCGCAGACTGGACGGTTTCCAGTCCTTGAAGGATCTTGCGCTTCTGCTTGCCGCGGCACGCGCCAGTCTCGATGCCGATGATGCCGAAACCCCCGAGATGGTCGATTTCCGTGACCAGGTTCTCGATCTCTACACCGTGATCTATTCGAACTCGAAGGAGCCCGTTCGAGCCTGGCTCGCCAGCGTGCTTCCTGGTGGACTGGATTACGGTGAATTCGACATCATCAACACGATGATCGTCCTGGATGATGCGCCTCTGGTGGTTGCGGTGACCCTGGTCGACAAGGTGTGGGGCGTCAACTCAGAAACCGAGTCGAAGAACTACATCTCCGGAGTCATGGGCAGGAGAACGGACCGACTGGGTGCTCTCGCGAGCGGGCTTTCTTCCATCATCCAGATCGATGAGAGCCGGGATGCTCTCGAGCCCTGAGCTCTTCTCCGTGCTCACCCACCCACGCCGAGGTCGGTCCTGGTGAAGATCGACTCGAAGGGGATGCCCGCCGCCTCGAAATTCTCACGAGCGCCTTCCTCCCTGTCGATGGTGGCGATCACCTTCAGGATCTCGCCGCCCGCTTCACGAATGATCTCGGCCGCTTCAAGAGCCTGACCACCCGTGGTCGCGACATCCTCGAGCAGAACGACCCTGTCTCCCGATTCGAGCCTTCCTTCGAGTTGCTTGGCGGTCCCGTAGTCCTTCTTCGAATTGCGAATGAAGAGGCAGGGTTTTCCCGTGGCGATCGAAGCCGAGCTGACCAGAGGGATGCCTCCGAGTTCGGCTCCTGCAAGTCGATCCGTCTCGGCAGGGATTCTTTCCGCGAACAACGTCCCCAGACCGCTGAGGATCTCGGGTTGCGTTGAAAAGAGGTACTTGTCGAGGTAGTACGAGCTCTTGCGTCCGCTGCGAAGCGTGAAGTCTCCGTGGAGAACGGAGGTCTGGGCGATGAGCTCTGCGATTCTGTTTCTGTCCATGGTGGTCATGTCTCAAGTCTACAATCACACCCCCCAACCTGCCCGCGGTCGTTGAATGGGCGTTATCCTGTGGGGGTGACCAGCGTATGCTTCTATTTTCAGGTTCATCAGCCGTACCGCATCAAGCAGTACTCGGTGTTCGAGGATCACCCGTTCTACTTCGACAACGAAGCGAACAAGGAGATCTGTCGCAAGGTCACCGACAAGTGCTATGTTCCCGCCACCACCCGGATTCTGGATCTGATCCGTCGTCATGAAGGCCGTTTCCGGGTGGCCTATTCGATCTCCGGCGTCGCCCTCGAGCAGTTCGAGGCCTGGGCACCGGAAGTGATCGAGCTGTTTCAGCAGTGTGCCGAGACCGGCGCGGTCGAGTTTCTCGCCGAGACATCCCATCATTCGCTGAGCTACATCTTCGCCCCCGAGGAGTTCAAGCAACAGGTCGCGCTTCAGGAAGAACGCATCGAGCGACTGTTCGGAGTCCGACCCACGGTCTTTCGAAACACCGAATTGATCTACAACGACTCCGTCGCGCGAACGATCGCGCAGATGGGCCGTCACCGTGCGATCATCTGCGAGGGTCTCGACGATCTGCTCACCGGGCGTTCCCCGAACTATCCGTACTGCCCTCCCGGCGGTGCGTCCACCGCAGCCAACGGCGGTGATTCCATACAGCTCCTGCTCAAGAACTACCGCCTCTCCGATGACATCGCGTTTCGTTTCTCCAACCGGGATTGGAAGGAATGGCCGCTCACCGCCGAGAAATTCGCCGGGTGGGTCGATCAGATCAACGGCGATGGGCATCTCTGCAATCTGTTCATGGACTACGAGACGCTTGGTGAACATCAGTGGGCGGATACGGGGATCTTCAAGTTTCTTGACGCGCTTCCGGAGAAGGTCTTCGATTGCAATCCGGGTCACAACGATTTCCTCACGCCTTCACAGGTTGTCGACACCTACCAGCCGGTGGGGGAGTACGCCGTTCCCGACTTCAGATCGTGGGCGGACACCGAACGGGATCTCTCCGCATGGCTCGGCAATCCGATCCAGGACAACGCCGCCGCCGAACTCTACAAGCTCGAAGGTCCGGTCAAGGAAGCTCATGCACGTGGTGATGAATACATCCTCGAGGACTGGCGCAAGCTCACCACCAGCGATCATCTCTATTACATGTGCACGAAGTACTGGGCGGACGGCGACGTTCACAAGTACTTCAGCCCGTACGACAGTCCTTATGACGCGTACATCAACTTCATGAACATCCTGGACAACCTGCGCCAGCGTTCACAGCACTGATGGCGTGCGACGGCTTCAAGTGCCGTAGTACCGACGATACCATTCGATGAATCGGGGAATTCCGACTTCCACGGTCGTTTCGGGTTGGTAGTTCACATCCTGTTTGAGCGCAGCGACATCCGCTCGGGTATCTGGAACGTCACCCGGTTGCAGATCCAGGAGCTCGAGCGTCGCCTTCTTGCCCAGCTCCTGTTCGATCAGTTCGATGAATCTCATCAGCTCGACCGGCTGCCCACCGCCGATGTTGTACACCCGCCAGGGGGCGGAGCTTGTACCGGGATTCGGTTGGGTGGCGTTGTATCCCGGATCGGGAGCAGCCGTGGTGTCGAGAGTGCGAACGACTCCCTGCACGATATCGTCGACGTAGGTGAAATCCCTGGTGTGCTTGCCGTGGTTGAACACCTTCAGCGGCCTGCCTTCAATGATCGCCTTGGTGAAGATGAACAGTGCCATGTCCGGTCTGCCCCATGGTCCGTAGACAGTGAAGAACCGCAGTCCCGTGGTGGGTAATCCATACAGATTGCTGTAGGTATGAGCCATCAGCTCGTTGGCCTTCTTGGTCGCGGCGTACATGGACATGGGGTGGTCCACCGAATCATTCACGGAAAACGGGAGGTTCTTGTTTCCGCCGTAGACGCTTGAGCTCGAGGCATACACGAGGTGCTTGATCTGATGGTGCCGGCATCCCTCCAGAATGGTCATGAAGCCCGAGATGTTCGCATCAACGTACGCGAACGGATTTTCTATCGAATATCGCACACCAGCCTGTGCCGCCAGATGAACGACTCGATCGAACTTGTGCTCGTTGAACAGCCTGGCGACGCCTTCGCGATCTTCGCACTTCATCCTGACCATTTCGAAGCCATCCCGGCTTTCAAGTCGCTGTGCACGGGCCTCTTTCAGGGCCGGATCGTAGTAGTCGTTGAAGTCATCCAGACCGATGACCTCTTCCCCTCGATCCAACAAGGCGTGCGCGGTCGTTGAGCCGATGAACCCAGCTGCACCTGTGAGAAGTATTGGCATCGCTGAATTCTACGCCAAGACTTCTCGGAGCGCCTCGATCACGCGTGTCTGCTGTCCGGCGGTCAATCCAGATCCGCTGGGCAGGCAAAGACCACGTTCAAAGAGCATCGCCGACACATCCGTTTCGGTTTGATGTCTTTCGTATTGGGTTGACTGGAACAAAGGTTGCCGGTGCAGCGGCTTCCAGACCGGGCGGGCTTCGATCCGCCTCTCATTCAGATGATGAACAGCCTTGTCTCGGATGCTTTGGTTTTCAACCAGGCAGCAGCTCATCCATCGGGTGGCTCTGCCGTACGAGGCTTCCGGCATCCATTGGACCGGACCGACCTCCGAGAGTTCTCTTTCGTAGCGTTCATATATGAAACGCCGTTTGGCGATCCTGTCATCGAGACGTCGAAGCTGGCCGCGCCCAAGTGCTGCCAGAAGGTTGCTCATCCGATAGTTGTATCCGGCTGTCGAGTGTTCGTACGCACCGATTGATGAATCGTCTCGTGCTTGTGTCGCCATGAATCGCGCTTTTTCAATGAGTTGCAGGTCATTGCTCACGAGTGCGCCACCACCTGAGGTTGTGATGATCTTGTTGCCGTTGAATGAGTAGACCCCGAGGTCACCGAAGGTCCCCGCCATGCGGCCTTGGTGAGTCGCACCCAGGGCTTCGGCCGCTTCGTCGAGTATCTTCACTCCGTAGTTCCTGCACAGTTCACATATCTTCGGGAGGTCGGCCGATTGTCCATAGAGTGACACTGCAACGCAGGCGCGAGGCAGTCGCTGCTCTTGGGACATCTTTTCCAGCGTCCGTTCCAGTGCAGGCAGGGACATGCACCAGGTGTGGGGATCCGCATCGATGAAAACGGGCTCCGCTCCGCAGTATCGGATGGGATTCGCGCTTGCCACGAATGTGAGTGATGAGCAGAGAACTCGGTCCCCGGGCTTCACACCCAGCAATTTCAATCCGAGATGTATCGCTGCGGTGCCGCTGGACAGCGCGCACACATCGCCCACGCCGGTGGCGCTGGCGATTTCCTGTTCAAAGGCATCGAGATCCGGTCCTACCGGAGCGATCCAGTTGCTTGAAATGGCATCCTGAACGTATCCAGCATCATCTGGATCGAGATCAGGCGGCGACAGGAGAATGGCGTCTTTCGGGCTCCTCATGTCATCCGCCATCCGCGCTCTTCCGGCTCACGGGGTTCGCCCGCTTGAATGAGGTCATGAGTCCCGTGTTGGTGTTGAGATCCCGGACCATGCTCAATGCAAGAAGTGTGCATGAAAAAGCCACCAGCCTGCCGCTGAAAAGGTTCGTGTTAAAGACGCTGTACCCCAGCCACGCGATGAAACCGACCAGGAGTATCAATCGCATCTCTCTGTTTCTGAGAATTGAACCGAGAAGAAGCGTCATCCATCCAACCAGAATGAGGAAGCCGATCAGCCCGGACTCGACCAATACCGTGACAAACGTCGAGTGGAAATCATCCCTTGCCGCACTGGTGTTCTGCGGGTTCTCCGCGATGATCGCTCGAATTTCCGGGTTGTCGCTGCCGATAATCGATTCGGCTGATCCAAGCCCTGCACCGAGCACGGGCTGTTCGTACCAGTTTTCGATTCCAAGCCGCCACCAGAGAGGTCGGGTCTTGTCGATGTTGAATCTACCGCCTTCATAGGGAGTGGTCATGGCATCCCATGCATTGGTCACTCGGTCTCCTACGGGTGTGATCGACACGATTCCAAGCAGTCCGATCAGGCAGATCAGTATGGCAACGGAATGGCCCCAGGCAACTCTTCGGATTTGAAAGATTCGTTCGAACACAAGTGCGATGACCAAGCCGCCCGCAGCACCGGCCAGTGCCGACCGTGCCTGGGTCGCGACCAGTCCGAGGGCGATGGCCGCGAAGAGCACGTATCGAATCACAGTTCCCGCGGGGATTGATTTGGGATCGAACAACAGAAAGCCGAGAGGAAGCGAGTACCAGAGACCCGTATGCCCCCCATGTTCTGAAAATCCGCCGAAGTTCATGTCGAACCCAAGCCAGCTTCCCGAAAATTGTGCTGCACACTGAAGCACTATGCCCGCAACCAGTGCCTGGAGAAGCAGGCGTCGGTGGGCCAGTAGTGGTACCAATGCTGGAATCAACAGCAGGTATCGAGATCCTCGGAGGAGGCGAATGCCCTTTTCCGGATCCGGCGACCAGCTTGTGGAACACGCCAACCAAACGAATAGAGCGAACACGGCGATCAGTGCCGGCGTTCTTGGGAATGCCTGCCATGTTCGCCACAGCGTGGGTGCTCGCAGCAGGGTATAGCCGAAGAGAAGAGTCGATCCGATCGTTGCCGGGGTGCTCGCCAGCGGGATCAGAAAGAGTGCAAGCATGCCCAAGGCCAGGTGCACACGATGGCCTGTCGGGTCTCTTCGTGACGCCCAGTCGATGTAGACACTCGTCGGCTCATCTGGTCCAGGTGCCGGGATGTCTCTGAAAAGTGCCATGAATGGAGTCTAAACGATGTTCCTCGTCTGGTGGAGGGCTCGGCGTCCAGCACCGTACGGTCTCACTCGGTCGCGACTTTCAATCCGTTGGATCATCCTGTCGAGCGCATGCGCAGCATCTGCCGCGCCCTGACCGTGAACGCATTTCGTTCGTCTTTGCTCATGATCGTGAAGAAGGATGTCGTGAAAAAGAGAAGCACCATGACTCCCGACAGGGAGTAGGCCAGTGATGGTGGCAGCCATGCACGTCCGATCTCGATAGCGGATGCGGCAAGAAGTCCCCAGAGGCATGCGGCGGCGGCGCCCTTGATGGGCCAGTCGATGTCGATCACTTTCGTATTGATCCAGGTGGCGATCAGAAGACCGGTCAGGGTTGCCACGGCCGCGCCAAGTGCGACACCGAAAATACCGAATTGTCCGCCCAATAGAAACATCGTGGGCAGCCCCACGGCGATGCTTCCCAGTTTGGACGGGATGTTGAGGTATGGGCGTTTTTTCAAATCAAGACCTGTGTTGACGATGTTGGTCATTCCCAGGAGACATGCGGCGATTGCCAGCGGGAGGGTGACACTCGCACCCGCGGCGTATTCTGAAGGTGCAAGCAAGGCAAGCATCAATGGAGCAACCGCGCCCAGCCCCAGAGCCAGCGTCCATGATCCGAGCGTGAACAGTTTCATCACAAGTCTGTAGGTCTTGTGCGCGTCAGGTTCCTTGTGGATCGCGTATGCGAGAGGGCCCCAGGACATCTGAAATGCCATGATCGCAAGGCCCATCAGCAAGGCAACCTTGGCACCTGCGGCATACATGCCGAGTGCATCGTTTCCAAAGAGAGATTCCGTGATCGTGCGTTCGATGACCGGTGTGAGAAGTGTCAGGATCGAGAGCAACCAGAGAGGTGGTGCGTAGGTGCACATCGAGATCATGAGCCGGCTGGGCCTTGGCATGCTCAGCCAGGGCAATATGAACACGATGCCCATCAGGGCCGAGACTGCCGAAAGCCCCAGATTCATCCAGAAGATGCCCACCACGCTCACATCGAACACGAGGATGAGTGTCACGAGCACGCCGACTCTGAGGATCGAACTCCCAACGGCCAATGCGAGGTAGCGTTTTCTGGCGAAACTCCATTTGCAGATGTTCAGAGCGTGCGCGGTGATCACCATGAAGGGTGCGGTCGCCAAGAGCAGATTGATGAGTGTCTGGGTGTCTGACGTGACCGGAGCGAACCGCGTCAGATGACCCGACATCAGATAGATCACCGCCAGTACCGGAAAAAGAGCGATGAGATTCAGCAGAAGTGCCTGTGAAATCACCTGCTTGCGGTGGTTGACGTCGTCGTCATCGTAGAAGAACCGAGCGATGGCTTGGTCCAGCCCGAAACCCAGGACGATCGCGATCAAACCAATGGCAAACCCGTAGTAGTCGATGATGCCATACTGGGCTGGGTCGAAGTGGCGTGTCATGATCGGAAAGGTGATGAATGCCATCCCTTTCATGAATGCATAGGCACTTCCATACAGAAGTGAATCCTTGGCAAGGAATCCGATTCGTCTGCCGACTCCCATCTTGTGCGGTGCGTCACTGTTCATGGCCGCCCGCTTTCGGTCAAGCCAAGCTCTTGCGTCCAGCGCGCGGTCACTTTTTCAATGCTCAATGGCTCCATGACCTGTCGTGCCTTCGTCCCCATCTCTTTTCGCAACTCCGGGTCGAGCATGAGCGTCTCGATTGCAGCAGCGATACCGCTTCCATCTCCCACTGGAACGACCAATCCCGCCGAAGTGTTTTTCAGCAAATCGCCAGCGGCGCCTCCATCGAAGTCCGTAGAGACGCTCGGTAACGATTCGTTCATTGCTTCCAGAATTGAATTTGGCTGTCCTTCAACGGATGAAGTGATCAAGTATAAATCGGAATCATTCAGAAGAGACCGCACATTCCGCGACCAGATGGCTACCTTTCGTTCGGCTTCGCCACCTCCCAATGATGCGATGATGAACATGACATCACACGGCGATCCTTTCAGACCGTTCGAATCGGATTTTTCGGTTCGTCGCTTCACAGCTCAATTATATGGTCATTTAATCCAGCCGAAACGGCTTCGGTGGTTCGGTCCAGGTGGGCTCTGGTTATCATGTCGAACGTGATGGCACCCTTTTTGATCGGCAGCACATGTGTGGAATAGCGGGTTTCTTCGTGCCACGCACGCGGGTAGAAGATGGTCCGGGTCGACTTCGTCGCATGGCCGGTGCACTCAACCATCGGGGACCCGATGATCAAGGGATCTGGCATGACGCCTCCACCGGCATCGGTCTTGCGCATGCACGTCTCTCTGTTGTCGATCTTTCTCCTCAGGGGCACCAGCCGATGCATTCGGCCTCGGGTCGGTTCTCGATCTGTTTCAACGGTGAGATCTACAACTTTTCAGAACTTCGGTCTCAGCTTGAAGCCCGTGGAGCGCGATTCCGAGGGCACTCTGACACCGAAGTTCTTCTGGAAGGTATCGAGCACTACGGACTTCGAGAAATGGTTTCGCGATGCACCGGCATGTTCGCCTTTGCGATATGGGACAAACATGAACGTTCCCTCAGTCTGGTCCGAGATCGTCTGGGCATCAAACCTCTCTACTGGTCCACTTCGAATGAGCGCCTTGTCTTCGGATCCGAATTGAAGGGTCTGCTTGCTTCCGGTTTCGTCGAACGCAGGCTTGATCCCGAGGCAGTCTCGGCTTTTCTGACCTTGTCCTACGTACCGACGCCTTATTCCATCTTTGATGGCGTCCACAAGTTGGGCCCCGGAGAGATCGCCGTCGTGACCGAGTCCGAGGGCGTGTTGCGTACCAGAACGTCCCGCTACTGGTGTTCCGCACAGGTTGCGCTTGCGGCAAGAGAGGAACCCTTCGAAGGCAATGATCAATCCATATTGGATCAATTGGATTCGATCATCGGTCGTGCCGTCGGGGATCGCATGAGCGCTGATGTTCCGCTTGGCGCATTTCTCTCCGGTGGGATCGACTCATCATTGGTCGTCGCCATGATGCAAGAAAGAAGCTCGGAGCCGATCAAGACGTTCACCATCGGATTCAACGAGGATCTCTACGATGAATCCAAGCCTGCCAAGGCGATCGCCGACCATCTTGGCACGAACCACACGGAGTTGGTGGTCACATCCAAGGACTCGCTTGCGGTTGTTCCCAGGATTCCGGAACTCTTTGATGAGCCATTCGCGGATTCCTCGCAGATTCCGACATATCTCGTGTCCAAGCTCGCGAGATCCGAAGTGACGGTCTCACTTTCAGGTGATGGCGGAGATGAACTTTTCGCCGGATACAACCGATACTGTGCAGGTCTCAAGGTCTTCGAGCAAGCCTCCCGGATCCCTGCACCATTTCGGCGGACGATCGCTACTGGTATCGAGATGTTCTCACGTTCAAGCTGGGATCGGATGTATGGAGTCTCCAGAGGGCTGTCGCTTGGCAGGATCAAGAAATTTCGTTTCGGATCCGCACTTCACAAAATAGCGGGAGCGATTCGTTCCGACGACAAACTGGACTTCTATCAGAGAATGATCTCAACATGGCCGAATGCATCCGGGGTCTATCCGGAGGTCTCCTCTCGCTCCTGGCTTGACGAGGAAGTATTCAGTCAGGAGATCAGCTTTGTGGAGAAGATGCTCCTTGCAGATACTCGAAGCTACATGCTCGACGACATCCTCACCAAGGTGGACCGGGCCAGCATGGCAGTGTCTCTTGAGGCACGGGTGCCGTTGCTCGATCATCGAATCTATGAAGCAGCCTGGCGACTTCCCATGTCTCTTCGGCTCCATCACAACACGACCAAGGTCGCACTCCGCGAGCTTCTGGGAAGACGGATGCCGCGCCACCTCTTCGAGCGCCCCAAGATGGGTTTCGGTGTCCCCCTGGCGCATTGGCTGCGGCATGAACTTCGTGACTGGGCGGAATCACTGCTGCAGCCCAGCGACCTTGAACATCTGGGGCTTGATGCAGATTTGATTCGCCATGAATGGGAACGGATGCGCACCACGAAAGTGGATGTCAGTCCTCAGATATGGTCTGTACTGATGCTTCGCTCGTGGTTCGATCGCTGGGGGAAACCGTGACCGCCGTCGAGTCCCCAAATGATCCAACGGGCCCCATCCTCATCGATCACTTCGGACAGGTTGGCGCCCAGCACCAGATCGCGATGAGTGTTCGCGCAAGGTCCCGCGCTGAAGAGCTCGCTTCCATCAATCGAATCGTCGATGATTATGAGGAAGTTTTCGAGACGCTCGGAGTACGGTCGCAGTGAACGATTCCCACACCAAACCGACCGGAGTGATCCTTGTCGGCGCACGACTTCCCGCCATATCCGGGTCAGGTCTGATTCTGCGCGAGATCGAGCGGTCGCTTGAATCCGATCCCGAGTTCGATCTTTCGATCGTCGATCTCTCTTTCATCCGGAGGCGAGGGCTTGTCGGCGCGTGCCGTTATCTCTCGCGGCTCGCCCGTGCGCTCCGGCTCGGATTTGGTACGAAAGTGATGATCCTTTTCACCATCGGATCCGGTCTGCCGGCGACACTTCTTCCGTTCAAAGTGATCGCCTTTCTGACAAGGACCCCATTGGTCGTCCGTTGTACCGGCGGCACGGCTCATGCTCACGGCGGAGCGCTGCGGCAAAGAATCGTCCGTGCGCTGCTTGAAACCGTTCCTCTTTACGTGGTTGAAACGGAACTTCTGCGTGACGACGCGCACCAACATGGGCTGTCTCAGTGTCAGGCCTTTCCCAACGGGAGGCACATCTCGAACGCGGTCGTGGCAACGCATGATCCTGAGGGGCGTTGGATCATGGTCAGTCGGTTGCTGCCGACCAAGGGTGTCATTGAAGCGGTTGAAGCCTTCCGCAAGATGCCTGAACTCTCGCTTGATCTTGTGGGCCCTTTCGAGAACGGTCTTGAATGGAAGGACTTGGATGCCACCGAAAATGTTCGATGGCGGGGGAGTCTTGACCCCGAAGACATACCTGAGTTTCTCTCGCAGTACGACGGATTCGTCTTTCCCAGCTACTACCCGACCGAGGGTCATGCTGGTGTCCTCATCGAAGCGATGGCGGCGGGCCTCCCCGTCGTCACCACCCGATTCCGTTCCCTGCCGGAAGTGATCGACGACAGCTGTGGCATTCTGGTGCCCCCTCGCGACGTGGATGCCATCGTCGATGCCGTCCACAGGATCGAGTCCGACCAGGACTATCGAAAACGTCTCGTCGCAGGGTCACTCTCGCGCGCTTATCTCTTCGATTGGTCGACATTGAGCCGGCGATTCAATGAACTGGTCCTTGAGATCGGTCGCGGGAGGAGTTGATCGACTCCATGTTCACCGGCTTGCGGCGATTCCTTCGAGGTGATCTGCAAAGGCCCGTGTTCCCGCCGGTGTCGAGTCCGCGTTCTGCAGATGTGCCTCCACATTCCGCTTCAGGACTTCGATCTCATTCGTGTCCTTTGACAGCGAAGCGATCAACTTTGCGAGTGAATCTGGATCGTTTTCAAGGTACCGGTGCCCGACACCGTTCTGTTCGATCAGAGTCGCTATCCGACCGTCCACTCCCGTCAGGATCGGCAGGCCCATGCGCAGATATTCGTTGATCTTGTTGGGTACGTTTTTCTGGAAGTTCTCGATGTTGCGATAGGGCGCCAGCCCAAGCGTCGATCCTGCATAGATCTGTTGCAGTTCGAGGAGGCTGAGTCTTGGCATGACCTGGAGCGAATCCGTTGCTTTCGATTCATCTGCGACGTGCTGCCACCTGTCACCGCTGCCGCAAAGAATGATTCTGGCTCGTCCCGCAGCGATTTCGTCCAGTCTTCTGCCAGCTTCGAGAATGGTGTCGAATTCAAAAGAACGTCCGAAGGTTCCTGCAAAGACCACCTGCATCCGGTCATCTTCCACGTACCCCATTTCCTTCAATCTGATCCGCGCAGCGGCAATCGCCTTCTCGTCCGCTTGCTGGGGTTCGAATCCGAACTCGAACGGACGATCAGCATCACCTCGTGTCCTTTTGCAGAGATTCAACGCCCATTCGATGTACTCCGATGTCGGACCGGTGATCGCGGTGGCCCCGGCCATCGCCACCGAAGCCATTCTGTAGTAACGGGAAAGCAGTCTCCGTCCCAGCGGCTTCATCGCATCGGGCAGTATTTCCAGCCACAGATCCGGCCAGAGATCTCTGACGTCGACAACGACAGGCACGGCGTTTTTCTGACCGTAACGAACGGCAGCGACCGCGAGATCGGGTGTCGGCCAGGCACAGAGAATCATGTCGGGTCGAGGTTCGCCGGTCACGAGTCTCGCCCAGCGTCTGGCAATGAGATGGTTGTTCAGGAGTCGTCTCAATCCGATGTGGGAACTGTATCCCAACGATTTCAAGAGGCGTATCTCGTAGTTTTCGCTCACCTTGATGCGACTGTCATCGCCGGTTCGATGTCGTTTGGCATAGTGTTCGAAGTCAGGGGTCCACCACACAACGTCATGTCCACGCTCTTCGAGATCGGCGGCGAGCATGCCTGCACGCATCGGCCGTGCTTCGTTCTCCGTCGGTATCGGCTCGAATGGTGTGATGATCCAGACGTTCATGGTCAGCTGTTCACCTTGCTCCACTGCCGAACACGACCGTGCGGAGTGTTCGGTAGAGTATGAAGCAGTCCAGAGAGATCGATCTGTATTTCACATAGTAGAGATCACGTTCCAGCTTTCGAACAGTCCCTTGCGTATCGCTCGCATAGCCAGTCTCTATCTGGGCCCACCCCGTGAGCCCGGGTCTGGTGCTGTGGCGGAGTTGGTAATGCGGTATCTCCTTGCGATATTCCTCGACGAAACCCGGTCTTTCCGGTCTGGGTCCGACCAGGCTCATCTCGCCTTTGAGGATGTTCATGAGCTGTGGAAGCTCGTCTATTCTGGTCTTGCGCATGAATCGGCCGAGTCTGGTGATTCTTGGGTCATTCTCTTCGGTGAATTGCGCCCCTCCTGCTTCCGCATCCGCCCGCATGGAACGGAATTTCAAGAGTGTGAACTCTCTGCCATTGATCCCGGTCCGGCGTTGCCGGTAGATCGCAGGGCCTTTGGATTCAAGTCGAATCAGGAGTGCAGCGATTAGTCCAACTGGAAGCAGGATGAGTCCTCCGAGTATTGAGGCGATTAAATCGATCGCGCGTTTCGTCGGATTGAACCAAGGTGTGGGCTGAAGGCTTTCAACGTGGATCGCCGCCATGTGATCAAGTGAAACCCTCCCTGCGATGCTCTCGGAAAGTGACGCCACGTGGTAGATGCGAATCTGTCTCATCACCAGATCAGCAAGGAACTTCACCCATTCCTGTGGTAATTCAGCGTGCATGTCCACCACCACGCCGTCAACGCTTTGATCGGGAAGTTCTGGCTCATTCATTCGCTTGAATTCGATCTGATCGATTGAATTCAACAAGTCAAGATCGCCGAATGGAATCATGGCGAGCACTCTCGCCCGGGGGCGTCTTTGCACCTGATACCGAATCAGTGAGAAGGCTGTCGTGAGTGATGCAAAGCAGATCAGATAGGGGCGTGAGTAATAGATGCGTCCGAGTGCAATGAAGGCAATCAGCATCAGAATGGGTAGCAAGGCTAGCGGGATGGTCACAAAGCTTGACTTCTGGCCCGGGTACTGAATCGCTCGATTCGTAAGAAGTGATGACATTGAAAAACAGACCATCGACCCTGCGATCATGAACCATGCTTCACTGATGGTGGTACGAAGGTCATTGCTGTTCAGGGTGTGGAGCAGCGCGATGGAGATCATCGTCGTCGCGGACAGCCCGACGATAAACCAGATTCTGTTTGAAGAGCCACCGCCAAGTCGTGCTGCTGGGACGCGGACGGGGCTGAGTGTTCTACTAGCCATCAACGGAGTGTAGTCTTTATCGACACATTTCAACTCTGAAACGAAAGTCCCTGTTGGGCGATTATGATGATGTCACTCGAAATTCTGGCTCTTTAACTGTTCTGAGTGGAGTATCACACTGATGGATCGCCTTCTGATAGTCGGCGCCGGTGGTCATGGCTGCGTGGTGGCTGAAACAGCCATTCGCTCCGGACTCTGGTCGGATGTGTTTCATCTTGATGACCTTCTGGAACGTCCTCATCTCGACGTCGGAACCAGAGTGCTCGGTTCCATCTCGGATCTGGCGGCGTTGGTCACGGCGAATGATCAGTTCGTGATTGGAGTGGGCGACAATGCGTTGCGGCTTCGTCTTTTCGAGGATCTCAAGAATCATGTGAAGGCGGCATCGGTCATTTCTTCAGAGTCGCTGGTGTCGAAAACCGTTTCGGTCGGAGATGGATGTGTGATCATGCCCGGGGCTGTTGTGAATGTCGGAGCTGGTTTGGGCCAAGCCTGTGTGCTCAACACTTCTTGCATCATCGAACATGGCGTGAAACTGGATTCAGCCGTTCATGTCGGGCCCGGTGCCATTCTCGGGGGTGATGTCCAGGTGGGGACCCGTTCATTCATCGGAATAGGTGCGAAGGTTCTGCCCGGCATTTCGCTCGGGGCGGATGTGATTCTGGGGGCTGGTGCGGTTGCGGTCTCGGATCTGCATGAACCGGGAACCTATATCGGTGTCCCCGCGAAGCGGCTCATGCCTCATTGACCCTTTTCATGGAGTGATGACGTCGGTTTTTTCAAAGGCTGATAGTCCGGCATGAAGGATTCGACCAGCCTGCGAGCCTCTCTGACATCGTGTCGGTCGGTTGCGGCCTCGAGTCTGTGGAGTCTGGGTTCCAGGGTGTTCCATGTGAGACGCTTGCTCTTGCAACGGCGAATCGATGGATGACTTGTCTCCCTCGGTTCGTCTCCCAGTGTCAATTCTTCATGAAGCTTCTCTCCCGGCCGCAGGCCGGTGTAGATGATGTCGATCTGATCCTGCCCCTTGCCATGCGTGCGCCCGGCGCGTCGAATCATATGACGAGCCAGATCTACGATTGAAACGGCTTCACCCATGTCGAGTACGAAGATTTCACCGGTTTCACGACCAGGGTGGACTTCATCTGCAATTATTCCAGCCTGCATCACAAGAGCCGCTGCTTGTGGAATCGTCATGAAATAGCGGGTGGCCTCGGGATGGGTGATCGTGACCGGTCCGCCGTCTGAAATCTGTTCCTCGAAGAGAGGTACCACGCTTCCTGATGAACCGATCACGTTTCCAAAGCGAACGATGGCGAAGCGAGTTCCATTTTCCCGATCGGTGGTCTCCATGGAAAGCGACTGGACGATCATTTCCGCAAGGCGTTTCGTCGCGCCCATCATGCCGGACGGTCGAACCGCCTTGTCCGTCGAAACAAGAACGAACATCGAAACGTCTGCTTCGACAGCGGCAAGCGCACTTCGCCATGTCGCGAAGCTGTTGTTCCTTATCCCTTCGACCTCATTACGTTCGACGATTGGAACATGTTTAAATGCAGCCGCGTGATAGACGATATCGATGTGACGATCGCGCATGATCGATGTCATGCGCGGTCTGTCTCCACAGTCAGCGAGGCAGGGGACGATCTCCACCTCTCCGATGGAGGGGTCGTTCTTCTTCATCTTTCTGACTTCTCTGTCGATGGAATAGAGAGCGTATTCGGACCTTTCAACAAGAACCATTCTCCGAGGCCCGAAACGAAGAATGTTGCGACACAGGGCGGAGCCAATCGACCCTCCGGCACCGGTCACCATGATCGAGCGGTTCCTGATTGAGGCCGTCAATTGCTGGTTTTCAAGCAGAAGGTCGTGGTCGTCAAGAATCTGATCGAATTCCACGTTCAATTCCTCAGAGCTCTCGTTGCCTTTCCTTGATGCGAAAAAGCGATTGAGGACTTGAAGCATCGCTGTTGTCTTCTTGATGAACGGCATCCTGTTCCTGTCCTGGTCATGCAACTGCCGGGCGGCATCTTGGTCACACACTCTGCACTCAGAAAAGTCCGAGTGTTCCGCGAGTGTTTCAATTGTTCGGCGAATACCGCCCACATTGAAACGCTCAACATCGGCCATTATCGGACATGTCCCCGGAAACTTCAATCCATTGTCCACCAGTGAGTTGGTTCTTGTTCACGAGCTTGTTAGTGTGAGGATCAATTCGCTTGCTGGCCGGCGCCGGAGGAGACGCTGGCCCGCGAGCGGATTTTTTTGTACCCCTGTTCCTGGGCTCCTGATGTCTCGTCTCTCGATGTTCGACCCCGTCATCATTTCGAGGTTCGCCGCATGATTCGAAGTCAACTCGAGCACGTGATGACGCTCCGGCCGATGCTGGTGTGCTGGCTCGCTTTCATCCCTGCGATCTGCCACTCGACGCATGGTCTGAGTCCTGATCAGGAGGACTCCGAGTCCGAACGTGTCGTCCTCCTTGAAGCCGTGTCCTTGCTTCGGCCGGATGGTGATGGTCTGATCGCATCCGATCCGATCGATCTGATCATCAAGGACGGTCTGGTCCATGAAGTCGGTCACGACCTGAGTGCCAAGGTCTCCTCGTCGACTTATCGACTTCGTCGACCGGGGCGTTGGTTGATCGCGTCACCCGTCGCATGTCTGGGAGAGAGCGGTGATGATTCCCTTTTCTACGACGATCTGATTCATGCAGGTCTGCTGGGATTCGGCGAAGTCATCGTCGACGCCACGCCGGCATATGTCGACCTCGTTCGGAGACGTGCCCTGCTTGAATCGAAGGCGATACCGACCGTCACCTCTCGAGCGGAGTCACCGCTGCCTGGCCATGTCGTCACCTTCCCCCGGTTTGATGCGATGTCGTTGTCGAACAACGATTTTTCGTGTGATTCAGAGCTGCTTTCGGCATCATCCCGCCGATCGGGCGACCCTTTTCGCAAGGGTTCGAGAGCGCATTTTCTTCTGGTTCCCGAAGATCCCCGCATGCATGAAGACGGACTCGCCGATCCGGATGCCGTCCTCGTCGGAGGAGAGGTGATACTCAAGTCGGAACGACTCGTCCGTCTTGATGAGCATGCTCGCTTCGACCCCACTCTTCTTGGGTCTTCGGATTCCGTGGACGCCAAGGTGGATGCGAGGCGCTTGCTCTATGAGATCGTGATCGCAGGGATCCCCAGAGGACTTCTCCGTCTGGAGATCGAACATCCTGAGACGGGGGGGATGCGACTCCAGCTGACTGGCGTGACGACCTCTCCCTGGAGCGGGTCATCTCGCACCAGTCTGGTCTGGCCGGAAGGAACCGTGACGCACCGCGAAGTCATTCAGAGACAGACCTTCGATGTCTCCTTCAAGGACCGTTCGGGAGGCGGCACGCTTCAGATCATTCGCAACGACGAGGCTCTGCCTGAAAGTCCCGTTCAACTCGAAGCAGGTGATCGCTACCTTCCGGAGACGATTCTGATCCTGCTTGACGCCCTGTGGAATCCCACCGCGAACAAGACCAGTCGACTGGTCGAGGTCGATCTCTTCGGAGGTCCCATCACCGTCCTCTGGTCGCCCCGGCGACCTCTGACATCCATGTCGCCTGAAATCACTTCCGCTCGACTGGGTTTCTCGTCCGACGAGCTTCTTGACATGGCGGGGGCCCAAGGTGGTCGGCTGCTGTGGCTTGCCTCCTCCGAGACGGACGATTCGGGCATTTGGGCCGCCTTGGATCGGGAAAAACGTCTCGTCTGGGCGCTTTTTCCAGCTCCTTCCGGGATCACTGAATGGCGCCTCAGGCCATCTCGGCCTTGATAAGAAGACCAAATGCCTCTTTTTTCTGGTTCTCCGGGCCATAAATCAATGGTTCGATCGTCCTAACAGTTCATGGTCGCATCAACGCCGTGACTCTGTCTACAATGCCGTTTCAATTCATAAGAGATCCAGGTCCATCCGCAAATACGACGAGTAGAGATGACTTGATCAAGACGGGTGTTTCTTCAATGGCATCCGTGATCAGATCGTCAGCCACTAAGGAGCCTTCCGTGCACACATTCAATCTTCGAAGCTTGGTCTCCATGCGATCAAGAAATCTTTTCATCCTCGGAGTCCTCGGCGCCAGTGTCTGGTGCCTGGGAGGTGGTCTTGGTTCAGATTTCCAAGTGACCCAGGAAGCGTCCGCGCAAGGTGATCGTGATGGCGAAGGCCGCGGCGGACGTGGTGGCGAAGGCCGTGGCGGACGTGGTGGCGAAGGCCGCGGCGGACGCGGTGGCGAAGGCCGCGGCGGACGCGGTGGCGAAGGCCGCGGCGGTGGCGGCGGCTGGGGCGGCCGTGGCGGCGGTGGCGGTGGAATGCGCGACATCCAGGAGATGCTGCAGCCGGACTTCATGCGCCGTGACGTCCCGATTTTCGTCGATCAGCTCCAACTCGACGACACTCAGGAACTCGTGCTCGAGACGCTGTTCGATGACTATGAATCGGATTTCGAACTCCGGTCCGATGAAATCCAGACGGAACTCCGTGATCTCGGTCGTCAGATGTTCCAATCGATGATGCCCTCCGGTTTCCAGGAACGCATGGGGCAGCAGTGGCGGGACATTCGTGACGAAATCGATGAGATCGAGGCTCAGGAAGGCGAGATCTCGCCCGAGCGTCGTCGAGAACTGATCGGTGAACGCATGAGCGCCATGCAGGAGGAAATTCAAGCGGAACGCGAAGAGCAAGGCATGGGGTCCGAGATGAACGCCGCCGTGGCAGCCATCTTCGACATGCTCCAGGAGTGGACGGTCGAGAAGGCGGCGATGCGCGAACGTTTCGTTGAAAGCCTCAAGACGCAGCTCGGGGACGATCAGCTTGCCGCATGGGCCGCTTTCAATCGATTCCTGGTCCGTGAAAAGAGTCTGCCTCGCTCACGGCTTTCCGGTGAGGGTGCGAACCTCTTCTTCGCCATCGATGAATTCGGTCTCGAGGAAGCGGATTTCGACCGCATCGAAGACCTTTTCGATGATTACGAGCTCTCCCTCCATGAAGCGCTGGTCAGTCGTGATCGGTTCCTGGAGACATCCGCACCCAAACTCTATCGTGCTCTCCAGCAGGGAAGCGCTGATGAGGCCAAGAGAATCGTGGAACGTCAGGTCGACTATCGCAAGTCGATTCGCGACGTCAATGAGCGCTACATCCAGATCTTCTCAGCGGCCGTCGCCGAGAATGACCAGGCAGTGGGAGCGGCCTTCGCCAAGGCGCTCAATCAAGCCGCTCATGAGAGCATCTATCGGCCGACCCGAACCGCTCGTGCCTTCGAGATCGCGAAGACTCTGGACCTCGCCCCCGAGGTCATGACGGCGGTCAATGATCTTTCCACCAGTTACGACACCGAACTGGTCGCGCAGAACGACAAGATCTATCGCGCGGTTCGCAAGAAGGAACCCCAGGATCAGCTGGCGGAAGTCGATCGAATGAGCGCCTTCCTCTCAGGAAACTTCATGGGCGCCATGGGCAATCGATGGGGTGGTGGTTCGGAAGAGGATCCCGTTCGCGAAGCCTACGACAAGCGAAATGAGCTTGACGAGTCCTACTTCGAACGCCTTTCCGCGCTCCTGACTCCCGAGCAGCTCGAAGAACTTCCAGCTCCCCGTGGACGACGGGGTGATCGAGGTGGTCGCGGCGAACGCGGTGAACGCGGTGACCGTGGCGACCGTGGTGGTGGAAATCAGAATTTCAACATGGATCGCATGCCGGAAGAAGTCCGACAGCGTCTCACCGAACGGTATGACACCGATGGTGATGGCACCCTCTCAGAGGCGGAAATGGAAGCCGTCCGTGAGCAGTTCCGTGGTCGTGGCGGCGGCGGCGGTCGTGGTGGCCGCGGCGGCAACTGATCGACACGTTGATCTCATAATCGATTTCGAATCATGCGGGCGACCTTTTCAGGTCGCCCGCATTGTCGTTGTGGGGTTGATCATGCCGATAGGGATCATGTGACTCTCCTTTTTCGATGACACCCCGAGGTCTGTCGTGAGCAACCGGATCGCCGAAGAGCTGATCAAATCGATGTATCTGGATTCCACGACCTGCAGGTTGGGCGGGATGGCTCCACCGAGTGCCAGCGCGACCACCTCCCTGGTCGACAACCTGCGTTTTCTGATGTTTCCAGGATTTGCGGGCGCCTTCTCGCAGGACAGAGAGACCTTCGAAGCTCGAACCAGAGAGATCCTCGAGACGATATCCGTCGATCTCTACGGGCTCTGTGAAGCGGCTCTCAGATATCGGAATTCCTCCGATGACCCCGGACTCGGTGGCGACATGCACGCTCCGCACCGAATGACGGAACCCAGTCCCGAAGAGTCCGCTTCGATCAAGCGGAGTGCGGATGATGCCACAGAGAAATTTCTGAGACGTCTCCCCGATGTCCGGCGGATGCTGGGGCTCGATGTCAGAGCGGCGTTCGATGGTGACCCCGCGGCTCGACATGCCGACGAGGTGATCCTCTGCTATCCGTCGATCAGGGCACTGACCGTGTTCCGCCTCGCGCACGAATTGAGGCTCATCGGCATTCCCCTTCTTCCGAGAATGATGTGCGAGCTCGCACACATGGAGACCGGAATCGACATCCATCCCGGCGCGACGATCGGCGAGAGTTTCTTCATCGATCATGGGACCGGAGTCGTGATCGGAGAAACCGTCGTGATCGGCGATCGCTGCAAGCTCTACCAGGGCGTCACGCTCGGCGCTCGGAGTTTTCCTCGTGATGATGAGGGGCGTATCACCAAAGGTCTCCATCGACACCCGACTCTCGAGGATGACGTCGTGGTCTATGCAGGAGCCACGATTCTGGGAGGTGACACGGTCATCGGTGCTCGAACCGAGATTGCCGGCGGAGTCTTCGTGACTTCAAGTGTTCCACCCGACCATGTGGTGGCCGCTCCCAAGGCTAAAACGCGAATTATCAGTCGTAAGTGAATTTAGGCTCGTGTTATGATGTGACTCTCAGGATTTGAGACGAGATCAGTTCTTCAGGAGCCCACATGTCACCGACCGGCGAATCCTTTGCATCCCAGTCAACGCTCGAGACGCCCATGGGTCCCAAGACGATCCATCGGCTTGATTCGCTCGAGGGTCTCGGTGACATCCGCCGACTCCCGTACAGCATCAAGGTGCTCCTCGAGTCATGCCTGCGCAACTGTGATGGCCTGATCGTCACTGAAGAGCATGTCCACGCCCTCGCTCGTTATGACGCGAAGAACGTGGGAGAGCAGGAGATCGCGTTCAAGCCCGCGCGAGTCGTGCTTCAGGATTTCACCGGTGTCCCATGTCTGGTGGACCTCGCCGCGATGCGGGACGCGATTAGAAATCTCGGTGGCGACCCGGTCCAAGTGAATCCGCTCGTTCCCTGTGATCTGGTGATCGATCATTCGGTCCAGGTCGACGAATTCAATTCGGGTGTCGCTCTGACCATCAACAGCGAAAAGGAATTCGAGAGAAATCAGGAGCGTTACGAATTTCTCAAGTGGGGGCAGGGAGCATTCGACAACTTCCGAGTCGTTCCGCCCGCGACGGGCATCGTGCATCAGGTCAATCTCGAATATCTGGCCAAGGTGACCTGGGAGAATGACGACGTTCTGTATCCCGATTCTCTTGTCGGCACCGACAGTCACACCACGATGATCAATGGATTGGGTGTAGTCGGCTGGGGCGTCGGCGGCATCGAGGCCGAAGCCGTGATGCTCGGTCAGCCGATCTACATGCTGATTCCGGAGGTCATCGGAATGCGTCTCACCGGAAAGCTTCCCGACGGTGCCACCGCCACGGATCTCGTCCTGCGCGTCACGGAGTTGCTTCGCGAACAGGGTGTTGTCGGCAAGTTCGTTGAATTCTTCGGATCGGGTCTCGCTGAAATGCCGCTTGCCAACCGAGCCACCATCAGCAACATGGCTCCCGAATACGGTGCCACGATGGGGTTCTTCCCCGTCGACGATCGAACCCTCGAGTACATGCGTCTTTCGGGCCGATCCGAGGATCTGATCAAGACCGTCGAGCTCTATTCGAAGGCTCAGGGTCTCTGGCGTGACGACGATATCGAACCGGAATACACCAAGGTTCTCGAACTCGACATGTCGACGATCGAACCCGCGCTTGCAGGGCCACGTCGTCCACAGGATCGCATCGCCCTTTCGGAAATGCGCCCCGAATGGCATCGATGTCTGGCGGACACCTTCGGACGATCCGATTCCATGGAAAGCACGAACGACAGCCGCTGGGTCTCCGAAGGCGGCATCGGTGACGATTCAAGTCCGTCGACCTCCGTGGTGACACCACCCGAGGCCGCCGTCGATCTTGATGGCGTCGGTTTCGAGATGAGGGATGGCGATGTGGTGGTGGCTGCGATCACCAGCTGCACGAACACCAGCAACCCGGAAGTGATGGTCGCCGCGGGACTGCTTGCGAAGAAGGCCAATGCCCTGGGTCTGACCCGACGGCCATGGGTCAAGACGTCTCTCGCCCCAGGTTCCAAGGTCGTCACGGACTATCTCGAAAGAGCCGATCTCATCGATGATCTCGAGGCTTGCGGGTTCTATCTGGTCGGTTACGGATGCACGACCTGCATCGGGAACTCGGGCCCGATCGCCAGCGAGATCTCAGCCGCCATCAACGATCAGGATCTGGTCGCGACCAGCGTTCTCTCCGGCAACAGAAATTTCGAAGGGCGCATTCACCCCGATGTTCGGGCCAACTACCTGGCCTCCCCGCCCCTGGTCGTCGCGTATGCCATCGCGGGAACGGTCGACATCGATCTCCAGAATGATCCCCTTGGTCAGGATTCGAATGGGAATGACGTCTTCCTGGCGGACATCTGGCCCAGCACGCAGGAGGTTCTGGACACCGTGGGCGCCTCCGTCACCCGAAAGCAGTTTCAGCAGCAGTACGAAAACGTCTTCGACGGTTCCGATGAGTGGCAGGCGATCGCGCCCGGTACTGGTGACATGTACGCCTGGGACGAATCCTCCACCTACGTCCAGAATCCACCCTTCTTCGAGGGGATGACCCGTGAGCCCGGAGAGATCACTTCGATCCTCGGGGCCCGTTGTCTTCTGAAGCTGGGAGACTCCGTGACCACCGACCACATCTCCCCGGCGGGTGCCATCATGCTCGATTCTCCTGCGGGTCAATATCTGGTCGAAAACAACGTTCCCGTGTCCCTCTTCAACTCGTTCGGTTCGCGTCGTGGAAACGACCGCGTCATGACACGAGGCACCTTCGCGAACATTCGCATTCGCAATCTGCTCGCGCCCGGGACCGAAGGCGGGGTCACCACCGATTTCAACGATGGCGAAGTCAAGAGCGTCTATGAAGCGGCGATCAACTACCAGGCGAACTCGACGCCTCTCGTGGTGCTCGCCGGTGTCGACTACGGCATGGGTTCTTCACGCGACTGGGCGGCGAAGGGCACCAACCTGCTCGGTGTCCGTGCTGTCATCGCCAAGAGTTTCGAGCGCATCCACCGTTCCAATCTGGTGGGGATGGGCGTGCTCCCGCTGGTCTTCGCAGACGGTGTGGACTGCGACACGCTCGGACTTCGAGGTGATGAGACCTTCGACATCGAAGTGCCTCTGGATCTCCAGCCTCGTCAGGCCATCATGGTCAAGGCGACCGCCGCAGATGGGACGGTCACGGAATTCGAGACCACCGTGCGCGTCGACACACCGGTGGAGGTCATCTACTACAGGAATGGTGGCATCCTTCAAACGGTCCTTCGTCAGATGGCAGACGCCTGACGGACCGTCCGTGCATCACCGATCAAACAGCCCGCACCCCCGGAAGGCGATGCGGGCTGTTCTGTAAAGGACTGACCGAGTGGATCATTCCACGATGGGGCGGTCAGCCGCGCAGACGAAGTCGAGGTGGAGCAGTGTTCAATGTCTGTCTCATGGAAACAGGACGGATCTTCTCCTGCGCGTTCTGCGCGGTGTTCAGGTCGATGTCCTGTTGAAGGGAGCCAGGCCCCGTCCGTTCGACGATGCGGGCGATGATTCCTCGTTCCAGATCTTCGGAGTCGAATGACGCCTCCGTGCCGATGAGCTTGAGTACGGTATCTGACGTGGTTTTCAGAGGTTCTCTCGCCATGGTCATCCCTTCGAGGAAAGTACGGATGTGGTCGTTTCGCGGCTACGTCATGTTTCGACGTGCTCCATGAACTGATACTTGCGTGATGAGAATGAGTTCGAAAAGGCGGGCACTTTGTCGTCAGTTTCTTTCAGTGTTCGGTTTTGGCGTACATAAGGCCCATGAACCCGATTGAAAAATTCCTGCCCGATGTCCTGAAGGGGATTCGAAGATGCGAGTCCGCAATCATCGGTCTTGATCGTGTCCCGGCGGACGAGGTCATCTCGGGGGCTGATTGGGCGCCTGATACGAACGCGTCCTACTGTGAACGCTGTGGCTCGAGCCGTTTTGGTTCATCCTCGGAATGTCCCTGCCCGGGAGGGACGCTCGTCACCGGATACGGCAGGCTGGTTCGACTCACGAACTACGAAGAACCGATGTCCGGTTGGATTCGAGAGATGAAGTATCGATCCTGGGAATCGATGGCCGAGTCGCTGGGGCGATTGCTCGGTGAAGCGATACGGTCGAGTGGCCACTTCGAGGAGGCTTCGAAGCCTCTCCTGGTGCCCGTTCCGATGCCTTCGGGAAGACGTCTGGTGCGTGGCATGGACCATGCCGCCTCTCTTTGCGCCGGCGTTTCAAGGGCGACTGGTTTCAAGGTGTTTCAACCGTTGAAGCAAAAGCATGGTCGTGTGCAGGCAGGCGCCTCATTCTCGCAACGATCGAGAAAACCTGATCCTTTCCTGATCTCATGGACTGGGCGGTTGCGAGCCAAGTCCTTGCAAGGCCGTTCAGTGCTTGTGATCGATGACGTCCGCACCACCGGACGCACGCTTGGATTGGTCTCTCGGGCGCTGAAACGCTCCGGAGCCTCGGTCGTGGGTGCCGGAGTGCTTGCAGTGAGAGAGCTTCCGGAATCCGTGGTCTTTTCAAGAGCGTCGACGGGAAAACAGCCCTCCAGGATGTAAAAGTAGGGACAAATGGGGAAAACCTGCCAACCAACTGATTTGAAGAAATCACAGTGGCTCATTCCGATGAGCGACATGCCTGGACCCAAGTCCCCCCGAGCGTGGGTGCGCTGACCACAAGAATGACCGAGAATAATTAGCTTTAAAGACTATCGGGCGGTTTTTTCGTGAAATCACCGACCCCACGATCGAATCGGGCTGCTCTCGAGGCGGAGGTGTTTGACGCATTCCGCCGAGGGTGCGCCTCTGGAAAGCCCGATGGGGGATCGGAAAAATGCTGATTGGCTCCAAGTTCTTGTCAGCTCGGGTTGACAGCACGCACAGGACCGTTAAAGTACCCGGCTCAGCACTTGTCGCGCTTCGGCACGACCAGTCGCTGCATTCTTTGACAAGTGAGTAGACGAGATCGCCGCGAGGATGTGACCGCCCCGAAGCATGACACAACGTGTTTCGACGGTGGGAAACCCAATAGGTACGTTTGTTACAGCACAACGTATCTCGGGACATCCTTGTGACGCCAATATGAAGTCAATTCAAAACAAGATTCCATTCGATGACCTCGGTCATCGTGGTGGAGGATGTCCTTTATTCGATGGAACTAGCCTTCCATCGACATCGATGATTTGAGATCGATGAGACCGGCTGAAGAGATACGTCTCTTTGGCTGCCAGGCCAAATCTTCGAATTTCTGGAGCCCGTTTCGGCGGGGTCCATTCAAAGAAAAAAATTGAAGAGTTTGATCCTGGCTCAGATTGAACGCTGGCGGCATGGTTAAAACATGCAAGTCGAACGCGAAAGTACCTTCGGGTGCGAGTAGAGTGGCGAAAGGGCGAGGAATACGTTCCTACGTACCCCAAGGCCGGGGATAGCTCAGGGAAACCTGGGGTAATACCCGATACGGTGCTTCGGCATCAAAGGCTTGCCACCTTGGGAGCGGGGAACGTCCTATCAGGTAGTTGGTGAGGTAAAGGCTCACCAAGCCGAAGACGGGTAGCGGGTGTGAGAGCATGACCCGCCGCATCGGAACTGAGACACTGTCCGGACTCCTACGGGAGGCTGCAGTAACGAATATTCCGCAATGCGCGAAAGCGTGACGGGGCAATGCCGCGTGTGGGATGAAGCCCTTCGGGGTGTAAACCACTGTCAGGGTTTAGGAACACAATGACCAAACTCAAAGGAAGGGCCGGCTAACTCTGTGCCAGCAGCCGCGGTAATACAGAGGGCCCGAGCGTTAATCGGAATCACTGGGCTTAAAGAGTGTGTAGGCGGACATATAGGTACTTTGTGAAATCCCACGGCTCAACCGTGGAATAGCTTGGTAAACCATATGTCTTGAGGCAGGTAGGGGTGGTCGGAACGATAGGTGGAGCGGTGAAATGCGTAGATATCTATCGGAACGCCAACGGAGAAGTCAGGCCACTGGGCCTGTCCTGACGCTGAGACACGAAAGCATGGGTAGCGAACGGGATTAGATACCCCGGTAGTCCATGCCGTAAACGATGCGAACTAGATCGAGGAGGTTTGACGCCCTCTTGGTCGAAGCAAAAGTGTTAAGTTCGCCGCCTGGGGAGTACGGTCGCAAGGCTAAAACTCAAAGGAATTGACGGGGGCTCACACAAGCGGTGGAGCATGTGGCTTAATTCGAAGCAACGCGAAGAACCTTATCCAGGGTTTGACATGTATGGATTAACTCCTTGAAAGAGGAGCCACACCTTCGGGTGGAACATACACAGGTGCTGCATGGCTGTCGTCAGCTCGTGCTGTGAAGTGTCGGGTTAAGTCCCTCAACGAGCGCAACCCTTGTCTTTAGTTGCTAACAGGTAATGCTGAGGACTCTAGAGAGACTGCCGGTGTTAAACCGGAGGAAGGTGGGGATGACGTCAAGTCCTCATGGCCTTTATGCCCTGGGCTGCACACGTGCTACAATGGTAGGTACAAAACGAAGCAAGACCGCGAGGTGGAGCAAATCGCTAAAACCTGCCCCAGTTCGGATTGGAGGCTGCAATTCGCCTCCATGAAGTTGGAATCGCTAGTAATCGTGGATCAGCTACGCCACGGTGAATACGTTCCTGAGCCTTGTACACACCGCCCGTCAAGTCATGGAAGCTGGCAGCGCCCGAAGTCGCCCCGATTCAGGGGTGCCCACGGTGAGGCTGGTGACTGGGACTAAGTCGTAACAAGGTAGCCGTAGGGGAACCTGCGGCTGGATCACCTCCTTTCTAAGGGATTACTTAGACGGGAATCCAGAGCAATCTGGTTCCTGAATTCGTCAACACACCTCGTTCGATCGTGTTTCGGCACGAACGAGGATCTGCATGGTGACATGCAGGTACGGTTGATCTCGTCATACTCAATTCAGCGGTCGTCCTTCGGGGCGGCCGCTGTTCTTTTTGTCGCTTTCCCCGATCTCAAGCTGAAATGAGACTCTTCTTCCTTATGATCGAAGGCGTAGGACGCAGATCCAGGGAGGCCCATGGCCGACATTGACGAAAGATCTCAGGCTCCCTCATCGGTCGACCGACGTCTTTTTCTCGGAGCTTTGGGTGGATTGGCGGCTTCGGCAGCATGGACGCCGGTTCACCGAGTGTTTGCGGCATCAGCGCCCGGAGGGTGTCAGCCGCCGCCCGATTTTCCGGCCGACATCGAAGTCTATCTTCAAGCATTCGAAAATTGGACGGGTGAGATCTCGATCGATCAACTCTGGACCTGCACGCCATCGGGTCCGTCGGACATCGTCGCCGTTGCGAATTGGGCGAATGAAAACGACTACGCCATTCGAGCTCGTGGCTTCAAGCACAATTGGTCGCCACTGGTCGTGACGCCGGAAACGACCTGTTCGACACCGGTCGTTCTGCTGGATACGACCTCTGGCCTCTCCGAGATGTCGATGGAGCCTGGAGCCACGCCCGCCGTTCGTGTCGGCGCGGGCACCTCGATGGATGACCTGCTTCAGTTCCTCGAGAATCAGGGGTACGGGGTGACGTCATGTCCCGCACCCGGTGACATCTCGATCGGCGGTGTTCTCGCGATCGGAGGTCATGGAACAGGTGTGCCTGCCGAAGGTGAATCCCGTCAGACGGGTCAGACCTTCGGCTCCATGAGCAATCGGGTCCTCTCCTTGACGGCCGTCGTCTGGGACGAAGACACGCAGGCTTACATCCTGAAATCCTTTGATCGAAGCAATTCGGAGATCGACGCTCTTCTGGTCAGTCTCGGTCGCGTGATTCTGACCGAAGTGGTTCTTCAGGTGGAAGCCAATGTGAATCTGCGTTGCGAGAGTTACATGAGCATCTCCGCCAGCGAGCTCTTCGCCCCGGCCGGTTCCGGAGGTCGAACCTTCGCGAGTTTTCTGGATGAAAGCGGAAGAGCCGAAGCGATCTGGTATCCATTCACTCAGAACCCCTGGCTGAAGGTCTGGACCGTGACCCCGAACAAGCCTTTCTGGGCGCGTGAAGTCGACGATTCCTACAACTATCCCTTCTCAGACAATCTTTCCGATGAAGCGGTGAATCTGATCAATCAGATTCTCGACGGGGCGCCCGGACTCACGCCCACTTTCGGCGGACTGATGTGGACCATCACGAATCTCGGCCTGACCTTCGACGGTGCGTGGGACATGTGGGGTCCATCGAAGAATCTTCTGCATTACATCAAGCCTTCGACATTGCGAACCAGCGCGAACGGCTATGCGATCCTCACTCGTCGGGACAATGTCCAGGCGGTCCTCAATCAGTTCTCCGCGAAATATCTCGAACTGATGAACACCTATGCAGATCAGGGCAGGTATCCGATCAATGGACCCGTTGAAATTCGCGTGACCGGTCTCGAACAGCCCGGCGAAGTCGAAGGATCATCAGCGCGCCGTCCCGGACTTTCCGCGATCGCCCCTCGAGAGGATCATGCGGACTGGGATGTCGCAGTATGGCTCGACCTGCTGACGGTTCCGGGCACGCCCGATGCCGGTCCTTTCTACAGTGAACTGGAGACCTGGTTGTACGCGCAATTCGGCGAAACGCCCACGGCATCCATGCGTGTCGAATGGTCGAAGGGATGGGGGTACACCGCAGCCGGTCCCTGGACGAATCAACAGGTCATGGCGGACCGTGTGCCCGAGTCATTCCGTGCCGGCATGCCCGGTTCCGAGGGGTGGGATGCGATGATGTCGGACATGAAGGCGTTCGATCCGAATGAAGTCGTGGTCAACGATTTTCTGCGTGCCTTGCTCGGCACGACTCCGGATGCGGAGTGTCCCGGTGATCTCAATGCCGATGGAGTGGTGGATGGGGCCGACCTCGCACCCCTGCTCGCTGATTGGGGATCGAGCGATTCTCCTGCTGATTTCAATGCCGACGGGGTCGTCGATGGAATCGACCTCGCCGAATTGCTCAGTTCCTGGGGCAAGTGTTCGCCATGATGCTTTGAACAAGGCTCTCAGCGGCTGCAAACGCGCTTCGTGTCAAAATAACGATCTTTTTCCTCTGATCGGTCAAACCAATACAGTCCGGGTGACGAACAGTGGTCAGGCTCTTTCACGAGCCATTCCCGGGGCCTGCGAAAGGACAAGAGATGAGTCTGAACTCAGTGCACCAATCGGTGCCATGTCGTCTTGCTGTCGGTGTCTTGATGTTCGGCATTGGCTCAATCATCTGTGCGCAACACGCGGAGTCCTCCGAGGTCACGGTGCGTTTTCTCGAGGATTCCAGTTGGGATGGAGGCTATTCGGGTCGCATCCGGATTGAAAACGATGGCGCATCGCTCATCGATGGTTGGGAATTGACCTATCTCGACGGGCCAGACATCAGTTCCCTGTGGAATGCTGAATGGGAGACCGATGGTGCACGCACGACATTGACGAATCTCGGATGGAACGGCTCCATCGCTTCCGGGGAATTCGTGGAAATCGGATATCAGGGCGTCGGTTCGTTTGAGGAGAATGTTCGCGAGGCGCACTTCAATGGTGCTCCCATCGATGTTCGCTACGCTCCGGACGGTGGTGATGGCGGCAACGACGCCCCGCCCGA
This sequence comes from Planctomycetota bacterium, assembly GCA_902521645.1. Taxonomy (GTDB): domain Bacteria; phylum Planctomycetota; class Phycisphaerae; order Phycisphaerales; family SM1A02; genus UBA8087. The sequence goes on along the minus strand of CABYSN010000006.1, from coordinate 8,146 downwards.
TCCCGACTTCGATCTCGACGGTCGAATCGATGGTGCCGATCTGGCGCAACTCCTGGCCAACTGGGGATCCGCTTCGGCGGCCTTCGATCTCGATCAGAGTGGCGTCATCGACGGAGGGGACCTGACCATTCTGCTCGGCGCCTGGACGCTGGACGATGATTCAGGGGACGATGGTGATGAAAGCGGGGGAGGACCGGGATTCGAACAGAAGGTCGTCGGGTACTACATCGAATGGGGCATCTATGGCCGTGACTACCAGCCCGCGGACATGCCTCTCGAGAAGATCACTCATGTCAACTATGCATTCGCAGACATCGGATCGGATGGTCGCATCAAGATCGGTGATCCCTATGCCGCGATCGAGAAGCTCTATCCCGGTGACAGCTGGGATCAGCCGTATGCCGGAACCTACAACCAGCTCAACAACGTCCTGCGCGAGCAGCATCCACACATCAAGACGCTGATCTCGGTGGGGGGATGGACCTGGAGCGGGCGTTTCTCTGATGTCGCATTGACCGAGGCCTCTCGCACCCTGTTCGCCGAAAGTTGCGTCGAGTTCATTCGAACGTACAACTTCGATGGGGTCGATCTCGACTGGGAGTATCCTGTCGAGGGTGGACTGCCGTCCAACACCCGGCGTCCGGAGGACGGGGTGAACTACACGCTTCTTCTGGAGGAGATCCGTCGTCAGCTCGATCTCGCCGCGAACGAGGATGGTCGTCCCTATCTGCTGACGATCGCGTCACCCGCAGGCTGGGACAAGGTCCGGCATCTCGAGATCGATCGCCTCTCCGAGATCCTCGATTTCATCAACATCATGACCTATGACTTCCGCGGCGCCTGGGATCTGACGACCACGGCGCATCACGCGAACATGTTCGAGAACCCGGACGACCCGTCCGACGCCAACAACGTGTCCTCCCGTTACAACGTCGACTGGGTCGTCGATGAATTCCTCGCGCAGGGCGCCAGTCCGGAGAAGATCGTGCTCGGAATACCTTTCTACGGTCGGGCCTGGGGTGGAGTCTCCGACCCACTTGGCAACGGCGGTCTCTTCCAGCCGGGCTCGCTCGTGCCGCCCGGGACTTGGGACGACTGGTCGAGTGGTGCGACCGGCGTGAATGACTTCTTCGACATCGAGGACCTGATCGCCTCGGGAGCCTACACCCGCTATTGGGACGAGGTCGCCAAGGTTCCCTACCTCTATTCACCCTCGATGCATCAGGGGCACTTCATCTCCTACGAGGATGCCCAGTCCCTGACATACAAGATCGACTATCTGCTCGAACGGGAACTGGGCGGCGTCATGTTCTGGGAGATCACCGCGGATCGAAACGACACGCTGCTCGATGTCATCGTCGAAAACCTGGAATCGGTCACACCCTGACCGTTCGAATGGACATTCGGTTCTTCGACACGGGCACCCTCTTCGAGTGGGTGCCCGTGTTCTTTCACCACCGCGAAACGGAGTCCGAAGTCTCTCCTACGTGTCTCGACGTTCGAGATACCATGGGGCGAGCAGTTCCACGTCATTCATTCCCAGACGGAGCAACAACCATGTCGGAATCAGGTGAGACATCGAACCAGTCCTCGCGTCGCGAAGCCATTCTCGCCGGTGCGGCCGGCGCCATGGCCCCGTTCGCTCTCGTCGGATCCGGGGCGGCTCAGTCCAAGGCTGGTCCAGACGATCCCTCCTCCCCCGAGTCACGAACGATGCCGCTCTCGCCAAAGCCCGACTACGTTCTCGACATCGAGAGCAAGTCGATCGCTCCACTGGGAACGCCCACGGAAGCGACGCTCGTCAACGGGGGCTATCCGGGAACCGAGATACGCTACACCGAAGGTGACATGTTCAAGGTCCTGCTGAACAACACCATGCAGAATCCGTGCACCGTTCACTGGCACGGGATGATCGTTCCCAACTACATGGATGGTGTTCCTGAGATCACTCAGCTTCCGCTCGGACCGGGTGAGTCGGTCTTCATGGAGTATCCGATTCGACAGGTGGGTTCCTACTGGTACCACTCTCATTACGAACTGCAGGAGCAGCAGGGTCTCAGCGGGCCGCTCATCATCGAGGAGAAGCGGCCGGATCATGACTATGACAAGGACGTCACGGTCTTCATGACCGATTGGCTCAATCAATCTCCCTACGGGATCATTCCTCAGATTCGAGATGAACAGACGCAGACCAGCGCGGTGAAGACTCCCGTGGCCGGTGGCGAACCCTTTCCCGGTGACAAGCCCTTCGGGATCGATGTCGACTATCCCGGTTATCTGATGAATGGAAAGTCCCTCGATGATCCCTGGACGATGCAGGTCCGGCAGGGCGACCGCCTTCGTCTCAGGCTCATCAATGGCAGCACGGCGACCTTCTTTCGAGTCGATCTCGAGGATCACGAGATGGAGATCATCGCCGCGGATGGCCAGCCCGTCGTGCCGACCAGGGCGGGGAACGTCGTCATCGCGGTGGCGGAACGCTACGACGTCCTGGTGACCATAAAGCGATCCGGATCGTTCACCCTGAATGCCGCCGCACTCGGGACCAAACGGAAGGTCGCAGGTGTCCTGCACACACCGGGGGCTTCGAGGAAGCCCGCTCCGGGTCCACCCGAATGGCGGGGTCCCGCCGGAGGCATGGCCGACTACGCCGCCTTGAAGTCACCCTATCCCACCGTCCTGCCCGATGGTCCCGTGCGGACCTTCGACATCGAGCTCGGTGGGAAGATGTCGGGCTACCTCTGGTCCATGGCCAACGAGTACTACCCCGAGCTCTATGTCCCCGAAGGCGATGCGTCCCCGCTTCAGATTCGATACGAGGAACGGGTCCGTGTCCGATTCACCAATACGACGATGATGTATCACCCGATGCACCTGCATGGCCATTTCTACCGTCTGTTGTCCAAGCCGGGCGGGTGGGATGAAACCCACGCACCTCTGAAGGACACCGTGGCGGTGGGCCCCGGTGAGCGAATCGACATCGAGTTCTACGCCGACAACCCCGGTCGGTGGTTCTTCCATTGTCACAATCTGTACCACCTCGCTGCCGGGATGGCGCGCGAGGTCAACTACATCGTGTGACGAACTGCGTTCAGTTCGTTTGGTTCAGTCGTCGATCACGATTTCCGATGAGAACATGCCGGTCGGATCTCCGCGTTCCTCGAGCGTCCGGTGCAACGTGGCGATCGTCCTCGCCGGTCGCCCTCGGTAGAGTTCCCGGCCATCTCGTGTCACTCGAACGGGTCCATCGAGATTGCAGAGATCGTCATCAAGTCTGATCCTGACGGGGCCGGAGTCGGCGCTCAGCTCGATGGTGTCACCCATCACCCATTGGGTTGAAAGTCTCGCGGTGATCGTCTTGCCGCGCTGGGGCTCGTCCACGGCCAGCCAGTAGAAACGATCGTGGGTCACATCGTCCTGTCTCCAGAGCACGTATCGGGGTCGAAGATCGCGGGTGCGTTCCGCCATCCAGGGCACGGCCACCGCATCCTCCCGTTCCATCCAGTGTCCCTTGCCCGCATGAATCTCGACCCAGTGGTCGTAGCCTTCGGGATCCTCGCTGCGGAGTTCGTTCAGGCGCAGCTTCCATTGCGCCGCCACTTCGTTTCTCTTGAAGGGCGTGTCGTTCTCTCCCATGTGAAGCGTGAAGGCCGTGTTGCGAAGTGATTCGGGGCGGGCGTCGTTGGGATGGCCCGCCATCATCGCCGTCGCCGCCCAGCGGTCCGCCATTCGCGGCGCGAGTTGATAGACGCCGTCACCCCCCGCGCTGTATCCCATCAGATAGACCCTGTTCGGATCGACGTCCTCGAAGACGATGAGGTTCTCGATCAACCGATCGAACATCGGATCGATGTGGCCCTGATGCCAGAGGTTCCAGGTGTTCGTCGGTGCCCGGGGCGCGAGATAGACACCTTCGTCAGGCTTGTAGAGTCTCTTCTGATTGTTCCACTGCTGCGTGTTGAGTTCCTCCGGTGCTCCACCGCCACCATGCATCGAGATCCACAGGCTTCGCCCGTCTCTGGGTTTCGATCCGTAGGTCGTGTACCAGAATGGCATGGTGTGGGAGCCGATCGTGATGGAGCGATCCTTCATCTCGTCACGTCGTTCCGCCCGAATCTTTTTTCGGTGCGCATCCCAGAGCATGCGTCGCGCCTTTTCATCATCCGCCTTGGTCAACGGAACCGTGGTGAAAGGCTGATCTTCCAGTGCACCCTTGCCACCGCGAGACAGCCACCGACGGAGTCCATCCACGGCGGCCTTGGAGGCCTTCGCGTCGACGGCTCGGTCCGCTTCCTCCTCGTCCGGTTCCGCCGGAATCACGATCGTCAGAAGCGCTTCATCGATCATGACCTCGGTGGTCATCTGAGCCTCTTCGCTGCCCCATGTGATCGTGGTCCCCATCGGAACGATCAGTTCCACGTGGTCGTTGGCATCGAAGCCTTCATCCCTGCTCCGCATGACATGGGTGGTGCCCTCGTCCGTGCTGGCCGTGAAGTCACGAGCGATTCTTTCGCCATTCTCATCCAGGATCCGGAATCGCACCCTGATCGAACCCTCCGGAAGATCATCTGATGAACTGGTGTAGCGATCGGTGACATCCACGGCATTGATGCTCCGATCATCAGGTCGCCAGACCATCGGGAAGTGGAGTGGTGTCTTGCGCCATGTCACCGAATAGATCGCCTTGCGTGGATCTTCTCGGGTCGCCTTGGAAGCACGCCCCGTGAACCAGGCCTTGTCGAGCTGATCACCGGTCGGTTCCGCCGCGCCGGTGAAATGCCAGCCAGCGTCCCAGATCTCGGCCCAGGAATGATTCCCGCTTTCATCGGACCAGAGCGCGGTTCCGGTGAATCGTGCGGGGATTCCCACCGCACGGCAGGCATCGACCAGAAGAATGGTCAGGCCGGTGCAGGAAGCCAGTCCCGACTCCATCGACTCAGAAGGGTTCTGGTCCGGTTTCTTGCGACCGGTCGAGTACTTCACACCCACCGATGGAAACAAGGTCCCATTCAGTTTCGTCGCCGCTTCCGTGATCGTCCGGCTGTCGCCGATCAGAGCGCTCGCGGTCTCGCGGAGTCCCGGTCTCCATCGTTCTCGTGTCTCGTTCACGCATGCGTATGGAAGGATGGTGTCCCGGTAGAGATCGAGATCGACCTGGTCATGCCACGGTGCGTTCTCCCAGGCATCACGTGCGAGTCGGATGTTTTCAAGCAGAAAATCCGCATCCAGTGATTGCAGGTCCTCGATGGGCATGTGCTCGAGCATCCAGACGAGATCGGCCCGGTGCGTTTCATCGACGAGTTCCACAGCCCGTTCGATCTCGATCCTGTTCTCCCCGGATCGATCGAGGATGACTTCTGACACCTGTCCCCATGTGATCGAGGCCGAGAGAGCCAGTGCGATTGAATTGAGAGCGATGAATCCTGGCGTATGCATTGATGAGGTTCTCCATGGCACAGGTATGCTTTTTTCAGCCGGCGTCGACGTCCCGATGATAGCGAGCTGGGATGGCCTGATCGTTCGGTTCAGCCGCTCATTCAGTCGGGGTCTGGGTGATTCCCGTGACGACGTTTCGGTAGCCTGAAAGCAGAGTCCTCAGCAGCGTGTCATCCGCGATGGTCATGGTCCCGCCCTCGATCGAGATGGATTCGGAGGGGACATCGATGGTGGTTGAGATTCTTCCGTTCTCGATCTTCCAGGATTGCCCCGTTCCCGGGGCGAGCGCGAAATCTCCCTTGGTCGATCGCAGGATCAGGGGCTCATCTGCGACGAGTTTGAACGTCGAGATCGATGCGACGCCGAAGAGCTCCGCCATTCGCGGTCCCGCGATGCCTCGAGCTCGCCTTCCGTCCTCGATCACTTCGATGGTGGCAAGTTCGGGTGATGTGATCACCGCGTCGAAGTTCGCGATCCGTACCACTGCTTCCGTGCCGTCATTCGATCGGTACGTGACCCTGCAGCTGATCTTCTGACCGACATCGGATCCGGTGATCACGTAGACCGGATTTCTCGTGGTGTCGCCCACGGGATCTCCGTTCCTCATCCACTGATAGTCGATCGAGGAGAGACCACCTGCCAAACGATCGACCACGTAGAGCGTGGATCCGGTCACCGTCGGATCCCCGTCGGATTCCACCACGGGATCCTTCTCGATGAACAGCGGAACCTTCCCCGTTCGGAGCGTGCGGAGAAGGTCTTCGAGAAGATAGTCGTTCCACGTTCGCGACATTGTCTTCAGGAAGATCCCGATCGTCTCATCGCTTTGTCGCTGTTCCAGTGAGATGTTGTCGTAGTACAGTCGTGCGCTCTGATAGTTTCGTGCATCAGGCTGCCCGTGCAGTTGGGCCAGTTCGGCGAACAGCGTTCCCGATTGGCGGTCGAGGCTGATCCACTGATTCCATCCCCCGACTTGTCCGGGATCGAGGTAGAGTCTGGTCTCATCGTTGATCTCGCTGTACTTTCTGACGTTCAGTGTCAGGTACTTGAAGATCAGCGCATCGAGACCATTCCAGACGATGGCGCCATCGGCCTGACTCATGGCAAGCCAGCGGCAGGTCCGTTTCAGCCATGATCCGCGATCCTTCCAGTACATCTGATAGTCGCGGTTCGATTCACCCTGGTGGCTCAGATTCTTGTTCCCGGAGGTGAAGGCGCCGACGACTCCGTACACCGGCTTCGTCGAGTTGCTCTTGAGCAGCGTGAAGTTCTCGATCAGATATGTCTCGTTCTTCAAGGGCGAGAAGCCGTCCCGATCGTTCCAGTCGAGCGGGCCGTAGGCGTCGTAACACACCACGGTGTGAAAGTCGGGCGCCTCCAGAAGGGGGCCCATGGCAGCTGCGAAATTCTCCCGGATGGTGTCACGCACCTTTTCCGCGACATCATGGAAGTAATACTTCGCCGTCTCCCTGCCCTCTTCGTCCCTGAAGGTGGGTCGTGTTCGAGCCTTGTTCTGGCCGATCAGGCGTGCGGGGCTTCCTCCCGCATAGACCGTGAAGAACGCGGTCGGAAAGCGCGCCTTCAGTGCGTCGATCGTGACGACGACCTGATTTCTGAAGGTGGTCCAGGCTGTTCGGAATCGAGGTGAGGAGGCATCCGACCAGTAGGCGAGGCCCATCTCCCGCACCACGGTCGCACCATTCTCCCAGTCGATCAGAAATGAATAACCGCTCAGATCCTTCGGGAGTGTTCCCGTCTTCTGGAACGCCTCGATGCGCCTGATGTAGGACTCGGGGCGGATGGTCGGCAAGGGGCTCGTGCCATCCCATTTCATGACATCGAAATCACGCCATGATCGAAGTCGGTTGCCGGCCTGTGAAAAACTGTCCGGGTAGATCGTCCACAAGCGATTGTTCGCCGGCAGTCTCTCGATCGCTTCGAACATCTGGTTGTCCGGGAATCTGTGTGGATCATCCGTCACGCCGTAGTAGGCGGGTCGGCTGTCGTTGTTTCCTGTGTTGCTCAGGTTGAAGAGAACGATTCCCGGGGTGTCGGCCTCGCCGGGTCCCACTGATTCATCCTGTGTGACCGCTCCATCGGCACATGCCACCCCCCAGAGGAGGTGGCATGCTGTGAGCAGGGCGATCGGTGTGTTCTTCATCTGAATTCTTCAGTGACGCGGCATCAGTCCGTGAAGCCTTCGGTCCGACCCGCTCCATTGGCGGCATACGGATGGAACCTTCCGATGTGGTTGCCCCACATCGTCGCGCCTCCGCCCCAGCCTCCACTGAAGAGACCTGCCGCCGGGATCCCGGTGCCGCCGCCACCGTAGTAGTGATGCTGGACTACGTTTCCGTTGTAGGTGTGACTGTTCGGACCAAGTCCGCCGCCACCTCGAGCGACTCCTCCGTAACGGAATCCGCCACGGTCGTTCGGGTTCTCGTTGTCAGGGGTTTCGAACCGACCTCTGGTGTATCCACTCGGATCGGCCGAGCCACCGTAGGTGTAATGAACATGGTGGACGACATGATGGACGACGTTGGGGCCGTAGTGCATGGTGCCGGTCGAGGGATCGTAGAGAACGCCAGGCCTGTTGTCGTAACCGACGCCCGGGGGCATCGCTCCCTGCTGGGTCCCCGGGTCCGGCTTCCCGGCCACTTCCACGCTGCTTCCGATCTGCTGACTCCGGTCCTGCTTGACCATGGCTTCC